>JALZUX010000521.1 GCA_023301405.1 Granulosicoccaceae bacterium
ATCGTTAAAGAAGAACAACTATTCGCCTCTATTGATCGAAATATCTGACTCGAAATCTCACACCCTCGCTACGACCCTAGTTCTCGGACAGCCACCTAGTTCCCTGACAGGCTCTTGCGCTTTCTCATATAAAAAGTTGCTTTTGCCCCTCACTGTCACACATTTGACACACTTAGGGACAAGAGAAGCAAATTTCAACCAAAAAGACCACATACGTCACATTTAATGCGCTGAAATGTCAATAACATGCCGCACCACCCTCGCACAGGCATGCATACATGAGTCGTATTGCACAATCAACCGGCTTGATACTAATCACCGCCTTACTACTCTGCTCAAATGCCGCCAAGGCGATTACGGCAGAAATTACCACCTACCAGCGTGAAAGAGGTCCATACGGCCGGAGCTTGGTGCTTGATCTGAATGGCTCTCCGCTTCGCCTACTGTTGAACCCCAGTACTGTCACCTCAGACACCACTGTGTTGACCGGACTGGGTCAAACAACATCCTACGAAAACGACTCATTTACCGGTATCGTCGAGGGAGAAAAGAATTCGTGGGTCAGATTAACCATAACCAAAACCAAACTCACCGGAGTGTATTCAACGCAGGGCCAAAGATTTGAAGTAGCCACCGATCAGTATGGCGTTATAAGCGTGAAACCACTGGCTGATAATCATCCAATTGGAAACCCAATCTCCGCCAGTCGCTCAAGATCACCGCTGGCAGACACGCAGACAAAAGTGACTCGCATTGCCAAAATCGGCATTATTGTCGATAGCCAATATAACGAAATATTTGATGGCAATGGCTTGGAAAAGGCGTTGTCAATTATCAATGCAGTCGATGGCATTTATCGCGAGGAGTTTGGGCTGGGGATTCAAGTAGCCAAAGTAATCAACATAATTGACCGCCAAAGCGATCCGTTTAACTTCGGCCCGGTGCTAATAGAGCAAATGCTACGTAATCTTCGCGATTACAGAATGAATTCACAAGACCTGACAGATATCAGCTTGGTACACCTTTTCAGCGGCAATCCCAATACGGATGAACCCGTCGGGCTTGCATGGATCGACACAGCCTGCCGCACCGATGGTTTCGATGTTGGAATCTCAACGCCTTATCGTCACGATATTCTGCTGGCGGCTCACGAAATTGCACACAACCTGGGCGCACAGCACGATTCAGACACGGCCTGTTCCGTTGAGCACGACAAAATAATGTGGCCTTATATTTCTTCAAACACCTCGCAGTTTTTTTCAAGCTGCACGCTTGAGTCAGTCGCAGCCTCATTAGAAGCCAGCTGTCACGCAGAAACAATAGACGTGCAAGTATCATTAGAACAATCTGTAATCGCTGCCGACACGATTACAGCCATCGTCCGAAACAACGATCAACTCAGAACAAGCCCGTCTGCAATGTTATCAATTGATTTACCCGACAACACCACAGCAACCCCATTACAGGGCGACTGCGACTCACCCGACAGAGATATTCACTGCGATGTCGGTACGTTACTACCCGGCGCGGAAGAAACCATTATTGTGCAGTTTGATCAAACCGAAAATTTTTCTGAAAAAATACATTTTCTATTAGAGAATCAGGATTCGGCAGATCCGTACCCCGAAAACAATCTAGCGTCACTAAAAATCGACAATGGCGCAATCACGCCGGTCACTGCCACCTACCTGGCAGCAGTTAATCCTGAGGGTGGCAACTCAGGCACACAGATTCACACTGGTATTGGTGCTATTTTATTACCCGGCATGTTAATGGGCCTGCTTTTAAAGCTCACCACTGGCAACCGTCGAAAACTTCGTGTTAATCGCTAAGCAGAGCTACCGAAGCTTTGAACGTTGCATCCATAGACAACCGGATGCTACGTCTACTGTTACTTCATCCGCGCTCGTTATTCACCCGGGCACTATCTGCTGGCACTTGCTGACGATCAGTCATTCCATAGTCCCGTAACACACTACAGACGCGCAGCCTGTAGTTGTCGAAATAACTGTTTCTGCCCAACTTCTGGGCAGAGCGGTGCACTGTCAAGTTACGCCATTGCTCAACAGCTTCCTCGTCTTTGAAGAAACTTAAAGACAGCATTTTGCCGCTTTCTGTAATGCTTTCAAAACGCTCTACAGAAATAAACCCGTCTATCTTTTCCAGCTCAGCCTTCAACAGCCCTGCTTGATGCAGGTATTGGTCCTTCGCATCAGCTTTAGGCCAGACTTCGAATATCACAGCAATCATTTTATACTCACGGGTTTCAGTAAAGATCAACAACCAGACAAACCTTAGCATTGTATTCTGCAAGGATATATACCCGCATCACTGATACACTTAGGCCATCCTTTCAATGCGCCACCCCACTATGAACACACCGATCAAAGTCGCCGTATGGATGGCAGGTGCGATAGCGTCTTTTACCCTGATGGGTATCGCAGGCAGAGAGCTCTCCGCTGAACTCAACACCTACGGCATCCTGTTTCTACGCAGCGTGATCGGTTTGTTTGTAGTACTGACATTAATGCAAATCAATGGCTGGCACCTGGTCAAAACACAAAGGCTACCAACTCACCTGTTTCGCAATGTAATTCACTATGGTGGTCAGTTTGGTTGGTTTTTCGGCATCTCACTACTGCCTCTGGCGCAGGTGTTTGCACTTGAATTTACCGTTCCCATGTGGGGCCTTCTGTTTGCCGTTGTGTTTCTTCGTGAACATATATCCAGCAGTAGAATTATTGCGTTAATACTGGGAATGATCGGCGTACTGGTTATCCTAAGGCCCGGACTGATCCCTATCAATGCCGCGGTAATTGCGGTATTGCTGGGCGCAATTTGCTACGCGATTGCACATATCACCACTAAAAGCCTGGTGTTAAGTGATTCTCCACTGACCATACTTTTCTACATGACACTGGTTCAACTGCCTATCGGTGCAATTGCTTCGTGGTCAACACTCACGGTACCTTCGGTTGTGTTATGGCCCTGGGTGGTTGTGGTTGGGCTAACAGCCCTCAGCGCCCACTATTGTCTTGCACGCGCACTTGCCATTGGAGATGCATCGATCGTTTTACCAATTGATTTTCTGCGACTGCCGGTGGTCGCATTTGCAGCAGCACTTCTGTACGCAGAAGCCATAGATCCGTGGCTGTTTGCAGGATCAGCCATTATGGTGGTCGGAAATCTAATTAGCCTAAACGCTGAAAGAAAACGCGACCACACATAAAAATCAATTAACAGCCGAGTTAATTGCGGCTTACCTCTTATTGTTCAATTCGCCATCCGCTTTGATCAAAAGACCATCAAACTCACTATTGACGGTTAATCCAGAGACCAGCGTACCTGCATAACCAGCTTGTGAATCGCCCACGTTAAACATTGTACTTGCGCTAGGTACATGCTGCGCTTCAAGCACGGTATATTTGCGCTGGTAAAGCCATTCTCTATTTTCAACCGCATAAAGGTCAGACCTCGGCGTGTTACAAGTGAAGGAAAAACAGTACAAGGTAAATCCGTAGTCCTCTATAACTTGCACAGACAGCGGTGTCATGCCGCAGCCAACGCAGTATTTTTCAATGAATCAATATCAGATGAGCGAAGTGTCACAAGGTTGATAGGCGGCCACCACCGATGAGTGCGGAATCCAGAGATTGCACGGGTCGATTGCCCTCAAGCCAATGTTCAATTAGCTCAATCACGAAGCCTTCAGAGTCACTGAAGCGCGCAAGATAACCAACATCCCTTAATTGTCTCGGCACCCCCACCACAATACCTTTATCGGTCAGTTGACGCCACGCCAATTCAATATCCGGAACTGCGATTGCTATTTTCCAATAGACATCATTAGGTTGTGGGTTATAACGTTGCTCTGCTTGCAAAAAGTGTATTCGTACCTCTGCGCCGCCATACCCGACTGATCCGTCCTTGAATTCAGTCAACCCTAATACATCACGATAGAATTGTCGTTGCGCCTGCGGGTCACAGACTCTCAACAATAGTGAGTCAACCTTTGCCGTAAGTTGATTCGCAACATTGTTTAGACACCGCACATAAACTACACGCCGATGGACTTTCACCAGCCACCGCCCCTTTGAATTACAAACTTAGAGTTCGATCTACAAATTTTGCCGAACTTTAAAAAAAGCGATTTGATCGGGAGGGCATCCAGGAGTTCTAGAAAAAACGGGCTTAGAGATCAACGAAAATAAGCAACCTATTAACACTGGCCGTTAAACTACCGGCGCTTTTGTACCCCGCTGGACTCAATAGTCGCAATACGGCACTCGTAAATTTACAAGTGATTGGAAAAACCGATCCCACGATCGGTGACCTTTAACATCTCAACAGAAAAACCTTATCCAGACATAGGCTTACGCGATTCACCGTACTTCAGACTAAAAGGAAAACGCTACAGATGCAAAGCACCATTGGCTAAACCAAGGCCGAAACCTCACATCAAACTACTACATCCCCTGGCACACATGATAAAATAGCGCTGGAAATCACAGAGAATAACCAACCAATGAGTGCCACCAGCGGAAACTATTGCAATGACCCTGTGATTCTAAACCACTGGCATGCCATCGCTGCAATAGAAGACACCGGCGCAACCCTCTGCCAAACGCGTCTTCTGGGTGAGTTACTCACCTACCACATTGAAGCAGAGTCAGCCATTGTTGTTCGCACTAGCGCGCTGCAGCATCAGTTACCGGTGACGTGCGCCTACGGGTATATCTGGACTTGTCTTGGGCAACCCACAGCCCCGTTGTTTGCACTCCCTGAATACCTTGAACCAGACCGCACCAATGTGTGTGCAGCCAGTGTTGGTGTGCGGGTTTCAGCGCCGCGTGCCGTGGAAAATTTTCTGGATATGGGGCACTTCCCTTATGTTCATACCGGCATCCTTGGTGAACAACCACACACTGAAGTCAGAGAATACGACGTAGAAATTACCGAAGACACCAACGAAGTTATGGCTACACGCTGTCGATTCTATCAGCCGCAAGCTGCAGCCGGTGCCGAGGGCGGCATGTTGGTGGAGTACGTCTACCGTGTGCCGCACCCATATTGTTCAGTACTTTACAAATCATGCCCCGATGACGAATCAAGAATGGATGTAATAGCCTTGTTTGTGCAGCCTATGGATGAAATAAACATCAGAGCGCATGCTCTGGTCAGTGTTATTGATAAAACCAGCGCGCCGTTGGCCATCAAAATGTTTCAACAAACCATCTTTGGGCAAGATAAACCCATTCTTGAAAACCAAATCCCCAAACGCCTGCCGCTTGACCCTCGTGCAGAAACTCCCATACGGGCAGATAAATCAGCCATTGTTTATCGCCGCTGGTTGAGTAAGCAGGGGATCAGCTACGGGGTGATACCGGCTGCGGCCTGAACTACTAATGACTTTATCAAACGCGCAAAAGCAGTGGCACCCGATCGCCGCCAGCACTGACCTTGTTTATCGCCATGTCTTCCATGCCCAACTGTTCGGTCGCGAACTCGCCGTATGGCGCGCTGACGATGGACACGTAAACGCCTGGGAAAACCGATGCCTGCATCGAGGTGTACGCTTATCAATCGGGGTCAATGATGGCCGTGAACTGGTGTGCCAGTATCACGGATGGCGTTATGCTAACAGAACAGCCGGATGCACATATATCCCGGCACACCCTGCCGACGCCCCCGCACGCACTATCTGTAACAACCAATACCCGGTCAAAGAAATCGATGGTCTGATCTGGAGTTGCAAAGCAGACGACCCACCAGAATTTTCAACACCGGCATTTAGACCGGGGGTACAACTGGTGCTTCGTGCCTTACCCATCAACGCTCC
Source organism: Granulosicoccaceae bacterium (assembly GCA_023301405.1). Lineage (GTDB taxonomy): Bacteria > Pseudomonadota > Gammaproteobacteria > Granulosicoccales > Granulosicoccaceae. The sequence continues at coordinate 5,840 of JALZUX010000521.1, forward strand.
GGCAGACATCGTAGCGCTGCAGTTGTTAAGCTACTTGCCATTAGCAACAACCGAAGAACAAGCCAGTTCAATCAAAACAGTACAGCACGGCGCGTACACATTATGCAGCGAAGTAACAACTGACGACACTACTTATCAATTGAATTTTTTCCTGCAGCCAACTGACAGCAACCGAACAGTGGTCAGGAGCGTACTTTCCGGCCTAACGAACAACACAGCCAACAACGAAATAAATCTGCTGAAAACACACAGTCAAGCCTTGGGCCTTGTACGTGAAAGCGCCGAACAACAAATGCAGCAAATCGATACTCCAGCCGCTTGGGAAGTGTTGATAAAACCAGTATCCGAAACACTATCCCGCATGCCAGTGGGCTCTGTTAAGAGCCAGTCTTTAACAAGGGTACAGGTTGCAGATATTCAGGATACTGCCACTGATATTAAATCTATTACACTTACCCCGCTAGAAGGACAACTCCCTACCTTCCATTCAGGTGCCCATATTGATGTTCACCTACCCAACGGAATGATAAAGCAATATTCCCTGACCAACGGACCGGGTCAAACCGACCGATACATCATTGGGGTGAAAAAAGAACCTACATCTGAGGGCAGTTCATCATTCATTCATCAATCCCTACGGACAGGCGATGTTCTCGCTATTAGTACCCCCAGAAATAACTTCCCGCTGCGGCGTGATGCGGTCAGCACGTTATTGATTGCCGGTGGAATTGGTATTACACCGCTACTGTCAATGGCACAAGCGCTGAATCATTCTTCACTGCCTTTCACCCTGCACTACTTTATACAAGGTGAATCACACCGGGCATTTAATGATTTACTGCGAACCTTTAAACCATCGTTAACAGTGCATACCGCGCTTGATCCGCAACAGACTCGATCAACCCTGCAAGATATTCTAAAAAACTACCAATCAGCACATCACGTTTATGTATGCGGCCCTGGCCCTATGCTTGATGCTACTCGTGAAATTGCCCAACAAAACAACTGGCCGGATGAAGCTATTCATTTTGAATACTTTAAAAACTCACAACAACAAGACAACTCAGTGCCATTTACGGTTTCACTGGCCAGATCCGGACTTACCTTGCAAGTACCCTCAGGGCAAAGCTTGCTCGAAGTGCTGCGTGAAAACAATATTGATCTGCCTTCCTCGTGCGAGCAAGGTGCTTGTGGTACCTGCAAAGTGGCTGTGACTGATGGCACTCCGTTACATCAGGATGTCTATCTTAACCAGGCGGAACAGCTACGCGGCGACTGCATGATGACGTGCGTATCCCGCGCTAAAACTGCATCACTGACTCTGGATATATAGGCTAAGCGCTTGATCAAACTATACGACTACGAGTTATCCGGCAATTGCTATAAGGCGCGCTTGCTGTTGTCTATGTTAAACGTTGACTACTCCAGCGAAACCATTGAATTTTATCCCGCCGCACAACACAAGTCGCCGGAGTTTCGTCGTATTAATCCACTAGGTACTCTGCCGGTATTAACGGTTGATGATCTCACCCTGAAAGACTCTGCTGCCATTCTTGTCTACCTGGCTTCCAGTTTCGATGAAAGCAAACGTTGGTACCCAACGCAAGACGCCGCACGCCTTGCACAAGTCACCGAATGGCTAGCATTTGCTGATAGCATCACCGGCTGTGCGTCGCAAGTAAGGCTTGCCGAAGGGTTCTTCTACCAGCTTGACGCACAAGCCTGTCGTGACAGAGCCCATGAGTTGTTTCGTATTCTTGATGAACATCTGTGGTTTGCCGAACAACAGAATCAACAATGGCTGGTTGCCGGCGACGCACCAACCATTGCCGACATCGCCTGCTTCCCTTACGTTATTCTATCGGAAGAAGGCAGTATCAACCGGCAAGACTATCCGGCCATCCGGCGCTGGACCGACCGCGTAAAACGGCTATCGGGCTTTATAGTGATGCCCGGTGTGTTTCCTGCCGGACCGGGGTTACCTTCAACATGACAGAGATACTTAAGCTAGAAGGTATCAGTAAAATATACCCATCAGTTATTGCCAACGACAATATCACCCTGTCAATAAACGAAGGGGAAATACACGCAGTCCTCGGCGAGAACGGCGCCGGAAAGTCTACCTTAATGAAACTGATCTACGGCGTTAGCCAACCTGACCAGGGCACCATACACTGGCGTGGAAAAGCAGTAAGGGTTAAGAATCCGGCCCATGCCCGTGCGCTCGGCATTGGCATGGTGTTTCAGCACTTTTCGCTATTTGAATCAATGACCGTGGTACAAAATATTTCACTGGCCGTACCCGGTAGCCTCAGCGAACTATCGCAGGCAATCACAAAGACTGCAGAAAGCTTTGGCCTGCCAGTCTCCCCCGACACACTTGTAAACTCACTGTCAGTTGGCGAGCGCCAGCGCGTTGAGATCATCCGCTGCATACTGCAAAAACCCAAACTGCTAATCATGGATGAGCCCACCTCGGTTCTGCCACCGCAAGGGGTCGAGATGTTATTCGACACACTCCGTCAACTTGCCGCTGATGGCTGCAGTATTTTATACATCAGCCATAAAATGGATGAAATACGAGCGCTGTGCGACAGAGCCACCATACTTCGCGATGGCAAGCTGATCGATACCGTTTACCCGCAACAAGAAACCTCTCAAACGCTTGCCAAGCTTATGATCGGTCGCGATATCCCACATGCCACCCACGAAATTGCATCTCCTGATGGACCAATCAAGCTGCAGATCGAACAACTAGAACACACACCAAAAGATCCATTCGGCACGATACTCAAATCAGTATCACTGCAAGTACGCTCAGCAGAAATCGTTGGTATCGCCGGTGTCTCGGGCAATGGTCAAAATGAATTGATGCGTATGATCTCTGGTGAAACGCTGCTCAAAGCACCATCGACTGGCAGCATCACTATCAAGGGACTGCCGGTTGGACGTCTTAATCCTGTAAAGCGCAGGCGCTTAGGCTTTGCTTTTGTCCCCGAGGAAAGGCTGGGTCGTGGTGCTGTTCCTGATCTTAACCTTGCCTACAACAGCTTACTCACCGGTATTGAAAAAGGCCTGACTCGAGTCGGCTTCATTCGCTTTGGGAAAATGAAAGCAATGGCTGACGAGTGCATAGCTCACAACGATGTGCGCTGCGGTGGCAACGCGGCGCTTGCCAGTAGCTTATCCGGCGGTAACCTGCAAAAATTTATTGTTGGTCGGGAAATGGCACTGGCCCCTGAACTACTGGTTCTGTCGCAACCCACCTGGGGGGTAGACGTTGGAGCAGCAGCAGATATCAGACAAGCTTTAATCACTTTGCGTGATGCAGGTACAGCTATTTTATTAGTATCGGAAGAGCTGGAAGAATTGTTCGAAGTCACTGATCGACTTTATGTAATGTTCGATGGCCATCTGTCCGACACTTTGGCAACCCGCAGTACCGATGCCGCACAAATTGGTCAATGGATGACCGGGGCTTTTTTGTCTTCAACCCAAGCAACCGGTGTGTAACCGCCTGATGAAAAGTTACCAGCTCACACCACGCACCCAGCAATCACGCTCAGCACAATTGCTGGTACCACTGGCAGCGATTTTTCTCACGCTGGTTGCGGGTTCAGTGATGTTTACCCTACTCGGCAAATCACCACTGGCAGCTTTCTATGCATTTTTTATCGAACCGCTGACAACACGATACGGTAT
>JALZUX010000522.1 GCA_023301405.1 Granulosicoccaceae bacterium
TGACAAGGTATTGCACAATTGTGCTGGTCATCGCCGATGGTTCTGGAACCAATGCTGTGCAGATAAGGCAGTCAGTTGCCCTTGATCTCCCGGAGGGCAAGCCACTTGTATTCGGTTATGAAAACCGCGCTCTTTAGCTAGTTTTGCGCATCGCTCACTGTTGACAACAAGCGGACAGGCCAACAGTTGCTCATGTACGCTACCGGGCAACAGCTGTAACAAGTTAATTAAACTTAAATCGCTGGTGATGCTGATTACACATGGCATTGCTGAGATCAGTATTTGCTTGGTTTCTGTTGTGGTCAGAGTCGGCAGTTGACGGTGGTAGACCTCAAGATAGTGAACTTCATTTCCTAATGCCACGATACTGTTTTTAAGAAACTCCCTACCAGTATCTCCCCGCACTATAGAAATTTTATCGGCTTGCTTGATTTGCAGCTTGATGAGGTTCAACAACTGTTCACTGTTTAAATTTTCGACAGGAGCGAAGGAAATCGGGATAGCATATTTCTGAAGGGATCTTGTGGTCGCCTGACCAATGGCGGCAACTTTTATTGCTGAGTGATTGTTTGGCAATAACCCGCATTCGTGCGCACCGCTTACAGCATTCGCACTGGTGAAAATCCACCAGTTACTACGCAGAGCGTGTTCCTTCTGTTCGGTAGACAGCGATTGCTTGTTTTTAAAAACAATGTCAATGCACGGCAGTTCGAAAGTTTGAACCCCTGCGTTTTTCAGTAGCTGTATGAACTCGAAGGCCTGGTGGCGCGGACGAGTAACCAGTACCCGCAAGCACCCCGGCTTTTTCGTGGGGTTTTCAGCTACTGCTATCACGACGCAAGTCAGCCAGGTGGTCGATTATTTTTCCAGCACCATCGGCAAATAGTTGATCGGCAACGGCGTGACCAAGTGCGACACCGTTGTCACGATGGTCGGTGCCCTCAGCGCGAAGCACATTAGATCCGTCAGGCATTGCAATAAGGGCCTGTAAATGGAGTTGATCGCCATTCAGTGTGGCATAGGCTGCGATTGGAGTTTGGCAGCTACCACCTAGTCTAGCGTTGAGGCTGCGTTCGCAAAACACCCGGCTTGCGGTATCGGTGTGATGCAGTGACTGAAGTAGTGAGTTGGTATTTTCATCATTACTAAGACATTCAACGCCAACAGCACCCTGAGCACAAGCTGGCAGAATACTGGTGGTTGAAATTTCGCTTTTGATTCGATCTTGCATGCCGAGTCTGATCAGGCCGGCACTCGCCAGTATAATTGCTTCAAAATCCCCGTTATCGAGTTTTGCCAAGCGCGTATTGACGTTACCGCGTAGATCTAACAACTTAAGCTGGGGATATTTCTCGCGAATCTGGCTTTGCCGTCGAAGGCTGCAGGTGCCTACTCTACTACCGGCAGGCAGGTCATTCAGTGATTGATATTGGTTTGATACAAACGCATCGGTAGGGTTTTCTCTTTCCAAAATTACCGCCAAGTGTAAACCCTCCGGGAATTCAGCTGGAACATCTTTCATTGAGTGCACCGCCAGATCGGCGCGGCCTTCTAACATACCCCGTTGCAGTTCTTTAATAAAAAGCCCTTTACCACCGATTTTCGCTAACGGTGTGTCTAGTATTTCGTCGCCACGAGTGCTCATTTTGACCAGTTCAGTGTCCACATTGAGCTTTCCCAGCCGGCGTTGCACTTCTTCGGCTTGCCAAAGTGCCAGCGGGCTTTTTCTGGTCGCAATTCGCAAAGTTTTTGACATGAGCTATCCGTTGAATTTTCTGACGCTGCAGTGCATACAGGCTAATAACCGTAGTGCAGCGAGTGAATAATATCCGCTATGATATTGGCACTGCAATTTTACGTCATAACCAGCGCAGATGTATCACTTTGACACTGTGCGTATTTTAAATACTATCTAAGAGCGAAATAGATGAGCAATAAACTGTGGGGCGGGCGCTTCACTGAAAGCACTGATGAGTTTGTACAGACTTTTACAGCTTCAGTCAGCTTCGATCAGCGTATGGCACAACAGGATATCCAGTGCTCAAGGGCTCATGCGCGTATGTTGGCAAGTGTCGGTGTTCTGACGCAAAGCGATGTACAAGACATTCTGCGTGGTCTTGATGAAATATCTGTAGAAATTGAACAAGGCTTGTTTGAGTGGTCAGTGGCCCTTGAGGATGTGCACATGAATATTGAGGCCAGATTGACTGATCGAATTGGCGATGCGGGCAAAAGATTGCACACCGGCCGGTCACGTAACGACCAAGTGGCCACTGACATACGGCTCTATGTGCGTGAATCAATAACTGTCATTTGTGCACAAGCCAAACGTCTGCAATACGGCATGCTGGATCTGGCGGGTCGTAATGCCGATGTAATTATGCCAGGCTTCACCCATCTACAAACTGCGCAGCCAGTCACCTTCGGACACCATGTGATGGCGTGGTTCGAAATGATTTGTCGTGATGTTGATCGTCTGCAGGATTGTGCGAAACGCATGAATGTAATGCCATTGGGTGCCGCCGCATTAGCCGGGACTCCGTATCCTATCGATCGTGAACATACTCGTGAGTCATTGGGCTTTGATCAAATATCGGCTAATTCTCTAGATGCTGTCAGTGATCGTGATTTTGCCATCGAGTTTTGCGCTGCCGGCGCTATTCTGATGACACACTTATCACGTATATCTGAAGAACTCGTTCTATGGTCGTCAGCGCAGTTTGATTTTATAGAATTGCCAGATAGGTTTTGTACTGGTTCAAGTATAATGCCGCAGAAAAAAAACCCCGATGTCCCTGAACTTGTACGGGGTAAAACAGGCCGCGTTAACGGCCACCTGGTAAGCCTGTTAACGTTGATGAAATCCCAGCCACTGGCGTACAACAAAGACAATCAAGAAGACAAAGAACCACTTTTTGATACCGTGGATACCCTACATGATTGCCTTTGTGCCTTTGCCGACATGGTTCCTGCCATAGAAGTTAAAGCAGATAATATGTATCAGTCCGCGCTTAAAGGCTTTGCCACCGCAACTGATCTTGCCGACTACCTGGTTGGTCGTGGTTTACCATTTCGGGAAGCGCACGAAGTAGTCGGTAATGCCGTAAAATTTGGTGTTGAGCAGGGCAGGGACTTAAGTGAATTAACGCTTGCGGAATTGCGTGAGTTTAATACAACTATTGACGACGATGTTTTTCAAGTACTAACACTTGAAGGATCAGTGGCTAGTCGAAAGCATATCGGTGGAACGGCACCGGAACAGGTAATGGCGGCAGTAGCAGCGGCAACCCGGGCGTTGTCAGACTGAGCTTGCCACTGTTGTCCAGTTAACACGCCATTGCCATCTGTGACCCGGGACCCGTGACACAGTCTCCGGGTGTAGTTTTTTGTTGTCGAGGTGGCAGGTTCTACTGCCACCACTCCAATTCTTTTTCGTAGGTGCATGCCAATAAAGAAAAGAAGCACACGGCGTGAACTGGGAAAAA
>JALZUX010000523.1 GCA_023301405.1 Granulosicoccaceae bacterium
ACAAGGATTGCACACATAAGCAGACGGTTACACAGTACTTTCCAAAAACTAAGTCAGCGCAAGGGATGCGCTGACTGTACGCGGGGAAGCGTTTGGATCAATGGCCCGACAAAGCCATGAGCTGAACCAGAACCGGTAAAATACAATCATCAAGATAAAAAGCAGGGATTATCTGTTTTACTCAGACAATCAGCAGTAACAGATAAACGCTTATTACCAGCTACGGAGTAAAACGTACAAAAATGGCTTCTCAACCAACAGATCCAATCGAAGACCAGATCGAGGTAGAAGCACCGCGCCGCATCACGTTGCCATACACGTTTGCAAAAAGACACGGTGTATTGATCAACGGATTCGAAGAAGACATCCCCACTCTGGTCCACCGCCATAACGTCTCTAACGCTTCATTATTGGAAGCACGCCGTATTGCCGGACGCCCAGTGGTCTCCGAAGCTGTCAGCGAAGGTGACTTCGATCTCATGCTGACACGCGCCTACGAAGGCGATACCGGCGATGCGATGAACATCATGGATGACTTCGGTGACGATCTTGATCTTGAGCGCATGGCTGAATCACTTGAGCCTGAAGATTTAATGGAGTCACAGGACGACGCACCTGTCATTAAGCTGATCAATGCAATGCTGACAGAAGCAATTCGCAAAGGGGCATCAGATATCCATATCGAGCCGTTCGAAAAGCGTCTATCAGTACGCTACCGTGTGGACGGTGTCATGAACAAATTGCTAGACCCTCCTCAACAGGCAGCAGCACAAGTTATTTCACGTGTGAAAGTCATGGCTAAACTTGATATCGCAGAAAAAAGATTGCCACAAGACGGGCGAATTTCTTTACGTGTCGCTGGTCGACCGGTTGATGTGCGAGTGTCGACACTGCCGTCCGGGCACGGTGAACGGGTGGTGCTTCGACTGCTCGACAAGCAGGCCGGCAGACTCAACCTTGAACACCTGGGTATGGCCGAAGAATCACAAACAAACTTGGAAAAAGTGCTAAAAATGCCCCACGGCATTATTTTGGTTACCGGGCCAACCGGGTCTGGAAAAACCACCTCTTTGTACGCCGCGCTTACCAAGCTCAACAATGCACGCAGCACTATCTTGACAGTTGAAGACCCTATCGAGTACTACCTTGATGGAATTGGTCAGACACAAGTCAATAACAAAGTAGAGCTCACTTTTGCCAGAGGCCTGCGCGCTATTCTTCGACAGGATCCCGACATCGTCATGGTTGGTGAAATACGCGATTTGGAAACCGCAGAAATCGCTGTACAAGCCAGTTTAACGGGTCACCTAGTGCTGTCTACTCTGCACACAAATACAGCCATTGGCTCTATCACCCGTCTACGTGACATGGGTGTTGAGCCCTTTTTGCTTTCGTCAAGCCTGGTAGGGCTAGTGGCGCAACGACTAGTCAGATTGCTATGCAATGAATGCAAAACTGCCCACACACCAAGTCAAGGTGAACGCGATACCCTGCAACTGCACGAGCAAGACGAGTGCACAATCTTCTTACCACATGGTTGCTCCCACTGTAATCACAGCGGATATGTAAAGCGAACGGGGATTTACGAGGTAGTTCTTGTCGATGAAACCATGCGCAACATGATTCATGACGGCGCAGCTGAACATGAAATAGAAACATACGCCAGATCCCAATACGCTGGAATCGCTCAGGACGGTATGCGCCTGGTACTACAAGGTGATACATCGCTTGAAGAAGTTCTTAGAGTTACCCGGGAAATGTAATGCCAGCATTTGAATACATAGCGTTAGATGCCTCTGGCAGTGAGAAGAAAGGCGTACTGGAAGGCGATAATCCCCGCCAGATCCGGCAGCAACTGCGAGAGCTCAAACTCACCCCTCTCGAGGTCAACGAAGGCAGCGCAAAGGCCAGCAAGTCAAAGTCAACCACACAATTTCGTGGTGGCATTAGCTCGAACGAACTTGCTCTTATCACCCGGCAAATCGCCACCCTTGCAAACTCTGGCACGCCCATAGAAGAAGCTCTGCAAGCCGTCGCCATGCAAACTGAAAAACAAAAGATAAAATCACTGATTTTATCGGTTCGCGGTCGCGTCCTGGAGGGACGCACGTTAGCCAGTGCACTCAGTGAATACCCGAAAGTTTTTCCAGAAATTTTTCAAGCAACAGTAGCCGCAGGAGAGCAGTCGGGACATCTTGATTCCGTACTGGAGCGCCTAGCGGATTACACCGAAGATAAACAGTCAACCAAAGCGCTTATCAGTAAAGCCCTTTATTATCCGATTGGCTTAGTCTGCATTGCCTTTGGCATTGTGACGTTTTTACTTGCCTATGTGGTGCCCAAGGTGGTGCAGGTTTTCGATAGCATGGGACAAGAACTCCCTGTTCTGACGCGTGTAATGATCTACTTATCTGAATTTATTCAGGAATGGGGTCTGCTTGTATTTATTGTCGTTGTTGGTTTGTTTATATTCTGGCGGCGCCTACTTCGCAACGAATCCATAAAAATGCGGGTACACAAGTTCATGCTGGGTATCCCACTGTTGGCAAAGATTATCCGCGGCTCTAACGCCTCTCAGTTTGCGCGAACCCTCAGCATCTTGGCGGCTTCAGGCGTTCCGGTGCTTGACGCACTAGGAATCGCTTCGCTTGTACTCACCAACCGCCCTATGCGACAAGCCGCAAAAAAGGCGGCCAATGAAGTTCGCGAAGGCAGCACCTTAAGCCGGGCGTTAGAACGCACCCGCTACTTTCCACCTATGATGCTGCATCTGATTGCCAGTGGAGAGGCATCTGGCAGGCTTGAAACCATGCTCGAAAAAGCGGCCACTCACCAGGAGCGCGAGCTCAATTCAATACTGGCTGTGTTCCTTGCATTACTCGAACCCTTAATTATCCTGATCATGGCCGGTATGGTTATGATGATTGTCCTGGCGATTCTACTACCCATCTTCGAGCTTAACGAACTGGTTGTTTAACAAAACACGGAAAAATTAACTGGCATTTACAAAATATTAAGCTAAAAAGTACCTAACTATTCAAAGCACACCTGCCGAGGCCATGGGTCGTGTCGTTGGTGCTCAACTACTGGTGTGATGCTCCGCGCGCACTCCTGCCCCATCATTGATTAAGTAGGCACGACAGGCGCACTCTGAATAGTGACAACAAACTAGATACATAGGTCATGATGTGTGAGTTCCGCAGTACGGGCTGGAAGATACAAATACAACAGCCCGCCACTCCAATGGACTGGAGTGCTTCGTGCAGTATTTGTTTTTACGGCCATAAGCTCTAGTGTGTCATTCGACTGTCTGTTTCTTAATAGTCTATCGAGACAGGTTCTCGAACACATTGATATATACTAAGCGATATTAAGCTGGCCACTCTAGTCTCTGACAATAATAATCCGAGCCCGCAAGTATGATGAATAAACTTAAAAAGTACACATTGGCTTTACCACTTGCACTTTCCTTCTTTTTGGTCGGATGCAGCAGTGAAGGTATTGATCGAAACACAGATGCAAGGCCTTCGGGCAATGGCACACTGTTAGCAGACAGCGGCGAATCAACAAGCAGTCTTGGTACGCCAATCAATGCGCCCGGTCCAAACAAATACGTTCTGCTCAACAAATTAAATTTCGAGGCAAAGCAACCGTCCGTTGTCAGCATGTTATTTCAAGCATCTGACCAGTTCAGCAATGCTATCGCCGGTTTGCAAACCAGCGATTTCACCCTACTGGAAGACGATCTTCCGATTTCTCAAGCGGAAACCTCACTATCAATCGTGCCTCACGAGGAGTTGCCGTTCTCACTACGCACTGTAATCATGATCGACACCAGCAGCAGCATCCTGCCCACTGACCTCGATAAAATCAAAACTGCTGTCATTTCACTGTTAGTTGACGATAACGGCGCTTCTAGATTGCTACCACAACAAGAAATCGCACTTTATACGTTTGATGACACCGTCACTCAAGAGAAGGGTTTCTCCACCAATACCGCGACCATCATTGATGCCATTAACCAAATTGAACCCGCCCAATCGATTACACCAACCAATTTTTATGGCGCGGTGATCGAGGGCACTAGTCAGTGGACTGATAACTTTGAGCTTTCGCTGATCACACAGGGCACCCTGATTATCATCACCGACGGCACAGACACAGCAGCAAGGCACACCTTTCCCGAGGCCCTGGCGGCCGTTGAAGGGAAGTCCGTATACACGCTGGGAGTCGGTGACGAGGTTGCCGGAGACGTGCTTGCCTCGATAGGCACATCAGATACTTATGCACTGCGCAACTTTGAACAACTCAGTACAACCCTTCAATCAATAAGTCAACAAGTCAAGGATACCGCTAACAGCTTTTACTACCTACATTACGCATCGCCAAAAAGAAGAGCCGAAGGAGATGCCGCCAATAGCCAACACAGCATCGAGCTATCAGTGATCAACAACGCCAACAAAGGATCTTCGGGCACTATCACTGATTCCTTTAATTCGGCAGAGTTCAGCAATATGGTTGCAGAAGTCATTATTTCCGGCCCACAAAACATGGAAATTCAGCAAGTAACTACATTGCGCGCCACCACTCGATGGGGACCTTCGCCCAGCACAGACTACTTGTGGAGCCTTCCAGAGGACAATGAAGCGTGCACAATGGAGCCGAACAGCTCAACGTCTATTCGTGTGACCGGAGTTGCCGCAGGAAGCTGTACCGTGTCCGTGCAGGATCAAAGTGCTGGAGGGGCTCGCAACTGGCATACAGTGAACGTTGTGGGCGACTGACCCTTAAGCCTCAGCCGCCAATCACTGCTAGTTTTGCTTGCCAGTCGCAGTAATAAAGCTGCGAATATCTGCAGTGGCTACTGACACCGAATGATTCTTGATTTTTACATAACTATCGCCACTTACATACGCCGCGAATCCACGTAACATCCCGGCAAGTACATGCTTGCCCTCTTCACAGCTGATCAACCCGCCGCCCGATTGCCCTGAGTCGATTGGAGCAGTAGTGTGAAGTGCCCCGTCGGTCTCTGCTTTAACCTTAAACGATCCGGTTGATGTCGTTTTTGACTCCGCGCGTGGAAATCCCACCGCCCAAACCTTTGCACTGGCGTCAAGATTTTCATGACCTAGTTCAATAGGTCGTATATGACCAGTTTCTACCTGCAAGATGGCGAGATCTTTATCGCGATCAATGAGCGCGATCGAGGCTATATTACGGTCTACACCGATCAGCACGTAAGACTGAAAATGCTCGTCAATCGCATGCGCCGCAGTAAGTACCCGATTTGGGCCCACCACCACACCACTAGCGTGGCTCCCGTCGTCGCTCATTACTCGAACAACCGACTCCAGTGCATCTTGCTCTGGCCACCCGCAATTGGCCGCGTAAGCTGCCGACTGCGACGTAAATAATACCGCTGCCACAACAAAGAGCGTATTTCTTTTCATCATTCTCAAATTCCCGTTTACTTCACGCCGCGAAAAAACAACGTGATGCCCCAGCGGCGAACTGTTATGCCTTTCTAAGCTCGATTCTAGTGCGAAGTGACCTAATGGTAATAAATGTGGTAGGTCCGGGTCTATGCAAATTTTTTATTTTTTTATCGATTGCCACGTAATTGTGTAGAC
>JALZUX010000524.1 GCA_023301405.1 Granulosicoccaceae bacterium
CGTGGCGGCCAAGGTGCGCCACTTGCTCCGGCTTTTCATCACTATGTTCTGGGCGCAAGCTCTCCCCGAGTGGTTTTGAATCTCGGGGGCATCGCCAACATTAGTATTCTGGACAAACACGTTGTCGGCTATGACACTGGCCCCGCTAACACGCTAATTGACGCTTGGTGCCAGAAAACACTGAACATACCATTTGACAAAAACGGGGATTGGTCTAGCCAAGGCAACATCCAACAAAACCTGTTAGACCAAATGCTGCAAGACCCCTATTTCGCTAGCCATTATCCGAAATCGACCGGCAAGGATTATTTCAATCTGACGTGGCTCGACAAATACTGCGACACAACGGCTTACCGCGCGCAAGATATTCAAGCAACACTGGTTGAACTGAGCGCTGTAAGCATCTCTGACGCCATTCATTCCACAGCGGCAAATGTAACTGAAGTGTACGTGTGTGGTGGCGGCGCTAGGAACAACTACCTGATGCGGCGTCTTAAGCTTCTGCTTGCCCCAAAACAAATTGCCCTGACAAATGCTTTAGGCGTCGATGCAGACGCCTGCGAAGCCATGGCGTTTGCTTGGCTTGCTTATCGCCATAAATCAGGCCTAAGCGGCAACCTGCCATCGGTCACGGGTGCAAAAGAATACGCCGTGTTAGGAGGCCTATACCCGCACCAGTGATGTTCCGGGACTTAACTTTGACCACTTACAAGCAAAACCTAAACAGAAAATGACGACCCGCAACCGCAGGTTGTTGTAGCGTTGGGGTTTCGAATAACAAACTGTGATCCCTCAAGACCTTCTGTGTAGTCGATCTCGGCACCCAGCAGATATTGATAACTCATTGGATCGATAAGTAGCTTTACGCCTTCCTTCTCTACCGCAGTGTCCCCGTCGTTGATTTCTTCGTCAAAGGTAAAGCCGTACTGGAAACCAGAACAACCACCCCCAGAGATAAATACACGCAACTTTAACTCTGGATTGCCTTCTTCTTCTATTAATCCCTTCACCTTCAGCGCTGCTGCCTCGGTGAAAACAAGCGGATCGGGGAATTCTTCGTCAAGATCGACGTTATCAGCTTCCACGCTCATGGAAATGCCTCTGTTAGCGTTGTTATTATCAAAATAATGCATTACCTGACAAAATCAATCAACTATTATGTTTTAATTTTGACATTTGCTTGCTCAAACCGACCCGGCCTCACCCTTACATTATTGCCGAATGGAAAGTTAACCAAAAAACTTATTTATTAACAACTGCTTGAAGAGCTCTATTTGTAAGGCACAGTGAAAAATTCTCTAGTTCTAATTTTCTACCTCAAATACCACATATTGTATATTTCACTATTTTTCCAGCAAGAAATATAATCAATTCACCTACTATTGCTGGTTTTCGGCAATGTAAACCGAGGCTTTAATCCAGCGTTTATAGATTACTCGATGGAAAGAAAGAGGCAAAATGGGCACCGATCACTGCAAATTAACCCACTGAAAAACACCATTTTAAAAATAAATTCAGTAACTTAACGCACATAGATCAGGTGAATTCGACATTTGCATGTCAACGTAATAACATTTGCCCCCTCGACGCTCTGTGAAGTTGCGTCGACGCAACATTCTTAGTGAGTTTTTGGAATCGACATGAAACGATTATTAATTTTTTCCGCAACGGCGTTTATCATCAGCATTTGCACTGTGGGCTTTACCGCCAAAATTAAGAACGTCGGCACCATTAAAATTGAAAACAACCCGGCACACTTCGCCGTCAATAACTGCCACATTGGCAAGTACTATGAAGAGGTTCATTTATACGCTGGCTCTGGCGTATTAGCCGATGGCAAGAAATTTGAGATCTCTGCAGATGGCAGTGGCGGCTGGGTTGAAATGCATGTCGGCATTGACTCTGGCTCTCCAGAAGCTTTCTATACATCAACACTTCAAAACCCTGAAGAGTCGATCACCGTTAACTCTAAACAGGTCGTTATTCGCGGCAGTTTTGATGAAGCCATTTCAGACAAAAGCGGCATTCCATTCGAACTTACTGCTTCTTGCGAAGGCTAAACGCAGACCTTCATCTCTCTTCAACACCCGCCGCGCTTACAAAAGCGCGGCTACCGCATCGGCTAAAGCCTGCTCTGTGCAAGGCTTTTCGTAGTAGCCCACAGCCTTAACCATGTCTAGCCATTCGCTAATCTCATTTTTTGGTCGTGACGAGACTACTAACAACATTGTTTGATCCATGTTTCTCTGAGACCTAATATACGCCGCGAGCTCGAAGCCATCCATCTCAGGCATCTCCAGATCAAGGATGATGACCGCTGGCACAGACACTTTTAATTTTTCCAGTGCCTCCACACCATTGCGTGCCAACTGGATACCATACCCGGCGGTTTTCATAGCACGGCCAAACGAAGCACGAATCGTCACTGAGTCATCGACAATTAGTACCTCATGCGGGACTTTTGACTCTGATGAAGGCCCATTGATGTTGACTTGAGCGCGGGACTGCGTTGGGGTTAACGCGCTTTGCTGATGAAGCATTTCAGCATTCAACAACAACACGAGCTCACGACCGTCAATCAACGCCGCTCCACCACACCAGGGAAAATTACCAAGGATTGAATCGTTCGGATTAAAAATAAGCGCCGCCTTACCAACAACGGCATCAACCTTCAAAGGCACTGCCCGGCCGTTAACGCGACAATTAACAATAGCGAAGTCATCAGCCACAGGCTCATCAGCGATACCCAACAAACCACTTAGACTCACCGCATCTTCAGCCGCTTCTTGAACATCAATGAGGGTTGCCGCATCGAGTGCGAATTGGTGCCCGCTAACCTCAACAACCATGACCTGCAGATACACCGATGTCAGTGGGATAGTGATGGTAAATTCAGTGCCAAAGCCGGCGGCGGTAGTGACGCTGAACTCACCCCGATGATTGATCACTTGCTGCAGCACAACATCAAGCCCAACGCCCCGACCAGAGGCCCTGTCTGCGCGCTGAGCGGTTGATACGCCTTGCTTAACCAAATACTGCAACACTTCTGTATCGTTAGCTAGCGACGCCAGATCGGCTACAGGCTCGCTCGCCAACCGGTGGCGCACCGCTGCTATATCAATGCCTGCGCCATCATCAGACACTTGCACAACCAGTTTGTTATCAGCAATTTTAAAAGACAGCTCTACAACACCCTTGTTGGGCTTATCACTATCAATGCGTGCAAGCCGCCCTTCAATGCCATGAACCACTGAATTAGTGAGCAATTGCTCAAGCGGCCCTACTAAATCAGAGAACAATTTTCTTTCAAGCTCTAGCTCAGCGCCGTGGAAGCGAAAAGCCACTTGCTTGCCTAAAGATTCAGCAGACTTTTGCACGATACTTTCCATTCGAACCCGAACACTGTCGACCGATACTCGATCTGCAGTGGCCACCAAGGCAGAGAGATCTTTCATTGCCAATCGCTGGCGCTCGTCAAGCGTTGCCACCCGCCCCATCAACTTTGCCATGCTCTGCTGGACAGCATCAAGATCAGAGAGGCTCTCGGTGATTGATTTATCCAATCCTCCCGCCGCGGACTGTTGATTATTGGCGATAAGATATTTTGTGCTTTGCAAGGTCGAACGCATTTCTGCAACCTGCAAGCGCAATTCTTCATGCACTTCGAGAACATCACCGCTATTTCTACCGAGAAGGCGCTCGGATACCTCAAGTGCGTTAAAATACTTGGCTGAGCCGAAAGCCGGCGCTTTGCCAGTTGTCGATGACAACTGTGACGGCTCAAAACTGCCGGCAATAGCTTTTCTGGCAGGCGCCGCAGGTGCACGCTGAGCTGTTAATGCCGGAAATGAGCTTGCACCTCCATGCACACTGCCTTGAGGGTTTGATATACCGTGTAAACGGGTAATCAAATCACTGCGATCGCCCACTTGCTCACGGTTACGAATCCGATCTATATCATCAGATAATGCTTCTATAGCATCCAGTCCTGTGTCAAAAAACTCAACCGACAGATCAGAGGTATCAGACTCTTTTTGCACATCGACAAGTGCTGATTCAAGATGGTGAACCAACGCTGCTACGGTGCTCAGGCCTACTGTGTCTGCACTGCCTTTTACTGTGTGCAACAAGCGGCTGATATCATTGTGTATACGGCTTCCACCATGCGGAGCACCACGCCAGCGCTGAAATAACTCAAACAAGCGCTGAAGATGATCTTCTGCCTCTTCAACAAATATATCGATCAACCCGGCAGATTCGTAATCACCACGAAGTTGATGTCGGCCATCAATGGCTACCGCTGTCATTCGGTCGGTGACATCAGCCACTAGCACTGACATGGGCTTACCGTTAACCAGCGAGTCAACACCAAGGGTAATAGCGACAATTGCCTCTTGAACCAACAAGGTGTCAGATTGGCTCAGCGTACTGCCTGCTTTTTCCGCACTAACCAAAATTTGCGACAAAGGCTCTATGAGTCGCAACAGCGAAACAAGCCCTGCTTTATCAACACTGTTTTGTAGATTATCTAGTGCAGTGATAACGGTTTTATCGGGTGCTAAGTTACCTGAACTACCCAGCGCCGTATCTAACGCGTGCTGAATGATATCTACCTGCACATTGCATTCACTGCCAAATTCTACCGAAGCCTTTTGCGGAACTTCGTTGTCACTGCTACTGACAATTTGTTCAGTTGCAACACTGGCATTTGTAGTGTTCGTAAATGCCCCTTCTATTTCAGTGTCTGAAAGTGCGCTGGAAATATCTACACCGACATCCTTCAACAAATTGCTATGACTCTCTACTAGTTCAGCAACGCCAAGGGTTTCATTTTTCTTCATTGAGTTAAGTAACTCAATCACACTGATATGCACGCCTTCTTCTGCTACCTTGCGTTTTTCCGGCTGGGCATAAACAGCTAAATAATCAATAACCGATCTTAACACCTGCAACACCAACGACTGCCGACTGCTCACCAATAACGCTTCTACGTCAGCCTGCAACTGAGATAACTCTAAATAGAGAAACGTATCACACAGAAATGACGCACCAGACGCGATGTTCAAAAACACTGCCTGCAACCACTCGCTTGATGCCTCACCGTCGATCACTAGATCGTCGTTATTCACAAGCTTCAATTCATTGCGTAATTCTTTAACTAGCGATTCATCTAGCAACGCGTCATCACTGTGGGACAAACCTGCATCGCCGTGACTTACAGCGCTTAACTGTTGAGGAAATTGCCTAAGCATTGCACGCTCTGCAAGCATCAGAGATGTGGCGCACACATCCCAATCGGACAGAGGTTGACCAGCTGATACAAACCGGTTGTAACAGCTACTGGCTTTTTCTATGTGAAGTGCAGCCTGACTGCATACAATAGAGCACGCGTCACGCAGACAGGCAAAATTTTCAAGCACTATGGCCGGCGAAATCGCGTCAGGCTCTACGGCAGCATCTATCGCCAACTTTGTTTTGGCAATTAACCGGTAAACAGACTGAATCGTTGACTCAAGCATGATCCCATCAGCCTGCGCTGATTGCTTTGCTAAGGCATCAATTTGAAGTAAGCTTTTCCGTGCTTCAAATTTCAGCTCTAACTTTATCGCGATGGGGTCGTCGGGGTTTTGCAATGCAATAGCGCACAGCATACTGCACATGATGTGCTCTACCGACTCAACACCTTCAACAGATAATACCGGCGTATCTGCATCGACCACAAACATCTTTATAACTAAATCAATTTGTCGCAATACATGCTTGACACCTGGCGGCAACCCCTGTGGTTCGGGCTTGATACTGGCGACAAAAGCACTGCAACAAAACCAGAATATGGCTGCATACTCATGGCTACTTTTATCAATCAACCCTCTGGATAACTCTGACAGCTGGTTCAGATCTTGGAGCTGCTTATCCCCAACGTAAAGTGACTGCAGAATATCGCTAAAACGTTGATAAAAATCGTCCGCATTAAACTGCGAATCAGGTGCCGGCAGCACAGATGCCAGCGTATCTGATTTAGTGGCTGAAAACTCATCAGGCAGGGAAAAAACAGCTTCTGTAATTAAACGCTTATTGCGAATTGCACGTAAATCATTAATTGGCCATATCAGCCGAACCGGTCGGTCACACGCATTAGAATGAACATCTGACAGGTAAGCTGATAAGGCCCTCAACGAACTGCTCACCACTGCCGCGCGTGCTGGTGCTGCTATTTTACGCTGACCAATCACATCAGTAAGCTCACCGCAAAGTAACACCCCTGCCATCAATTGACATGAACGCAAAGCGCTTTGCACCCCGGCAATTGCCGCGCACAATGGTTGTATCTGTGCATCTGGAAGTCCGCTTGCTTCCAGATCAAGAT
>JALZUX010000525.1 GCA_023301405.1 Granulosicoccaceae bacterium
CACCGACGAGCACAAGCAACTTCCGCACGTCATTCGAAAGTTGATCAACAAAAACGCTAACGAATTGTCTTGGCGCAAGATAGGCAACAAAATTAGTATGGCAAGACTAAACGACCTTGGCGACGAAAAAGAAATCACCTTACACAAATTACAACCGGGAAGTTCAGTGTCTGAACACGACCACCACGGGCGAGAAATTACTGTAGTCCTTGATGGCAGTTTTTCTGACGATGATGGGCAGTATTTCCCCGGTGACTTCCTGATCCGTGAACCCGGTGAAACACATCACCCCAAGGCTAATGAAGAGTGCTTGTGCCTTGCTGTTTGTGATGCGCCGGTCAAATTTACTGGTTTGTTTGCTCGACTGTTAAACCCTCTGGTCGCCTTTCAACACAATCGGTAATACTAAAGATGCAGCTACACTTTATTGAGTGGACTCGCCGCTACCAACACTGAAGTGGGGCGGAGAGCGCTCTGGTGGTCTTAGCACTTAGCACACGCACCGCCAACGATCAAAAACGCCGTTTAGTAACATAACACGCCCTCCTATCGCCCCTCCGCCGGGGCAACCGCACCTTCGACACTTCACCAGTCATGGTTTAAGTGCCGATGGTGCTTGTGGTAACGTCACTGCTGTTCTTTTTTCGGATTAACAGCATGCAAAGTCACGCACAAGCAGTGGTCATCGGTGGAGGAGTCGTTGGTTGCTCGGTACTGTTTCACCTAGCTCGTGCGGGCTGGACCGATGTAATACTGATTGAACGCTCTGAACTTACATCCGGCTCTTCATGGCATGCGGCCGGCGGCTTCCATACCCTAAACGGTGACCCCAACGTTGCCAGACTACAAGCCTATACTGTGTCGCTGTACGACGAACTGGAAACGCTGTCAGATCAGTCCTGTGGTTTGCATTTGACTGGCGGTGTCATGATGGCCGACAGCAAAGAACGCATGGATTTTTTACGCTACGTTCATGCAACAGGACGCGCACTCGGCATGGAAACAGAAATCATCACGCCGCTTGAAGCAAAGGCTATGTTTCCGTTGATGGACGAATCGCACTTTGTGGGAGCACTGTGGGACCCGGTCGAAGGCCACCTTGACCCATCGGGCACTACTCACGCTTATGCCAAAGCCGCCCAAAAGCTTGGCGCTACCATAGAGCTACGCAACCGTGTAGTTGATATCACCCAGGCCCCCGACGGCACCTGGAGCGTCATCACAGAAAAAGGCACGGTACAGGCCGAACATGTCGTCAACGCCGGTGGCTTGTGGGCACGGGACATCGGTCGTATGGTCGGTCTTGAGTTACCAGTGCTGGCAATGGAACACATGTACCTACTTACTGATGAGATACCACAAGTCACCGAATTTAATCAGGACACAGGCCGGGAATTAGTTGGCGTAATAGATTTCAAAGGCGAAATTTATACACGGCAGGAGCGCAACGGATTGCTGTTGGGGACTTATGAAAAAGCCTGTAAGCCCTGGTCACCACTTGAAACATCGTGGGACTTCGGCCATGAGTTATTGCAACCTGACCTCGATCGTATTGCACCGTCACTTGAGGTTGGCTTCAAGCATTTTCCAGCCTTTGAACAG
Source organism: Granulosicoccaceae bacterium (assembly GCA_023301405.1). Taxonomy (GTDB): domain Bacteria; phylum Pseudomonadota; class Gammaproteobacteria; order Granulosicoccales; family Granulosicoccaceae. The sequence goes on from JALZUX010000525.1 coordinate 1,603, forward strand.
GCCGGCATCAAGCAAACCGTCAACGGCCCTTTTACTTTCGCACCTGATGGCAACCCGCTGGTAGGGCCAGTACAAGGCTTGACTAATTTCTGGTCGGCCTGCGCGGTGATGGCAGGTTTCAGCCAGGGCGGTGGTGTTGGCTTGGTGCTATCAAACTGGATGGTCCATGGTGATCCTGGTGCAGATGTGTTCGGCATGGATGTCACACGCTACGGGGACTTTACCTCGTTGCGTTATACCAATGCCAAGGTACGCGAAAACTATTCAAGCCGGTTTTCTATACGCTTTCCAAATGAAGAGCTTCCGGCTGCTCGCCCACAACAAACCACACCCCTATACGACATAATGGTACGAGACAACAACGCCGTCATGGGCGACACCTGGGGGTTGGAAACACCACTGTGGTTTGCACCGCCAGGCACACCTGCTGAAGATATTTTGTCGTTCCATCGCTCTAATGACTTTGAACACGTTGGCAATGAAGTTCGCTGTGTTCGTGAGAAAGTCGGTATCACTGAAATTGCTAATTTCGCCAAATACAAAATCACAGGCCCAGGTGCCGAGGACTGGCTAAATCACTTAATGACCAATAGCATGCCCCGCAGCGGGCGCATGGTACTTACGCCCATGCTGAACGACAACGGTAAGCTCATTGGTGATTTTACCATTGCGAAAGCGGCTGAAGACCTGTTTTACGTTTGGGGGTCATCGGGCGCACAGATTTATCATATGCGTTGGTTCGAGCAACAACTGCCAACTAATAATACCGTCACAATTCATCGCTATGGACAAACCTTAGTGGGCTTATCTATCGCAGGCCCCCTGGCCCGCGACGTACTCACCACACTAACTGACGATGACGTCAGCAATGCGGCATTTAAATTTATGGATCACCGCTCAATGGATATCGGCGGTTGCCCCTGCCTGGTTAACCGAATCACCTATACAGGTGACCTGGGTTACGAAATCTGGATGGAACCCACTTATGAGCGCACGGTCTATCTCGCGATAAAAGCCGCGGGCAGAGCCTTTGGCATTCAGGATTTCGGTGTGCGGGCACTGCTAAGCATGCGACTGGAAAAAAATTTCCCTACCTGGTTTGCTGAACTCAGACCTATCTATGGTCCTTATGAAGCTGCGATGGAACGCTTTACCAAACTTAATAAAAATCATTTCATCGGACGCGACGCTGCAGCCACTGAGCTTGCAGACGGCCCTAAAATGAAGCGTGTTACCTTCTCGATTAAGACCGACAATACCGACGTCATGGGCGACGAACCTATTTGGGCCGTCGTGCCGGAACACCTGGCCAATCAAGAAAACTTACTCAGCATAGAACCACCGCATGGCTATGGCGCTGCGCGCTTTGACGCAAAGGGCCAGGAAATAGCAAAAGCCATCACTCAGAAAGACGGAAAGTGGACTGTTGTAGGTTGGGTTACATCAGGGGGTTATGGTCACTCGGTAAAGCTATCTTTGGCGCAAGGTTATATTCCGGCTGCACTGGCGGTTGAGTCTTACAGTGGGGACTTTCAGATCGAAATTCTGGGCAAACGCTGTGCCGCAAAAATAGAACATCAACCACCGTTTGATCCGAGCGGTGAAAAAATGCGCTCTTGATTATAAGCTTGCCATTTAACGGGCTCTAGGCTCGGGAATATAAAAGGCTCAGAAATCTCAACTTGAGTGTCAACAACCTGCTGCTTCAAGCTGCTGATTTGTTCTATAGAACCGCCTACCACAGCCACGCCTTCATTAGGCTGCCCAGGAAGCTTATCTATTTCTTTTACTTGCGGCGTGACCAATACTCTTTATAAAAGCGCAATCCGCTGCGACAAAAATTATTGTTGATAGTGCGTAACTAACAACACACACATGGCACGTCCGTGGGCGGGGTTAGGTGCTCTCCCATGCACGCTCTGCTCGACTTCTACCCATGAACACGACAGGCGCTCCCTGAATAGAGGCCCAAACTACTCTTTCACTTCGCGAAGCTCTGCTAGTCTTTCTGATAGATAACCGCCCGCGGTGTATCGGTCTGATAAAACAACATCAACACGCGGATGCAGAAATAACGGTAAAGAAATACGGCTTGTATTTTGTTGAGCACCAGTAGGATTAACTACCCGGTGGGTTGTTGATGGAAAATAGCCGGCCGATGCTTCTTGCAGCATGTCTCCGATGTTTACGATCAAGTTGCCGAAGTCACAGGGCACATCAAGCCAACTGTCATCACGTGATTTAACTTGTAACCCGGGCTCATTGGCGGCGGGTAAAATGGTTAGCAGGTTTATATCTTCATGGGCACTGGCGCGGATAGCGTCGGGCTGTTCATCACCATTCAGTGGCGGATAATGCAATATTCGCAATAGTGATTGCTCGCTATTGCGCATCATGTCAGGCAAGGGTTCACGGTATAACTTTTTTACGTCGGCAGGGCTATGCGCCTCTACCCATGACAGCAATTCAGATGCAAAATTACAGGCAAACTTGTAGTACTCAGACGCTTCAGCTTTTAAACTGTCGGGGCATTTCCCCCATAAATAAAAGTGATAATACTCTTTGATATCGCGGGTTAAGCGTCCTTTGGCTGCTTCTGCATCGGAGGCAGGAAAAAAACCGTCGTACTTTTCTTTATTAAACTGATAATTATTTTTGTCTTCGTTACAGAAGAATTCAAGCCAGTTTTTATATATTGAATCAACCATGTCTTGCGGTATCGGGTGATTTCTTAACACGCCGAATCCGGTTGATCGAAGCGACTCTACAAACTGTTCAGGTGCATTTGGGTCTTTATAGTCGACTGTTTGTAGCATGTTGTTTACCTGGATTTAATGCCTGACATTTTTATGTGTGTTGTCTAAATATTTAAGCCGCACTACTTGTCACGCGGTGCCACGCTGCGAAAACCACCAACGCCAATTTACTGTAGCACCGATTTAACCGCATCGCGAATACTGACCCCGCTTGATGAGTTACCCAATCATTTAAACGGCTACATCCCCGGCGATAGCATCATGTGGCTGGTAACCTGTAATGTTCAGGTGCTCAATGCGATAATCAAATAATGATCCTACTGACGGATCAATTTCAAGTGTTGGCATTGGCCTTGGAGCACGGGCTATTTGTGTTTTTGCTTGATCAAGGTGATTCAGGTACAAATGCACATCCATGCCAAACCAGATTATTTCACCTGGCTTGTATCCAGTTTGCTTTGCAATCAAATGCGTAACCAATGCCAAATTAATTATGTTCCAGGACAACCCTAAGAATGCGTCAGCGCTACGCTGCACCATGGCACCACTGAGGGTATTGTCTTTTTGATTCACATAGAACTGATAATGCTTGTGACAAGGGGGAAGTGCCATTTGATCAAGCTCAGCGACATTCCAGCCATCCCATAGAATTCGTCGTGAGGTGGGGTTGCTTTTTAAATCATCCAGTACTTGCTGCACCTGATCTATTTCTCGCCCATCGGCTGTTTTCCACTGACGCCACTGCTTGCCGTAGACTGGTCCAAGCTTGCCCCACTCTGCCGCGAATGAATCATCAGATAATATTCGTGATTCAAAATCAGACTGGCTTATTTGCTGCCCCGAGGATTCACGGTAGCGCTTCAGTGGCCAGTCAGTCCAGATTTTTACGTTTTGCTCTAAGAGTTGGCGAATATTATCGCCACCGGACAGCATCCAAAGCATTTCCTTGAACGCGGTTTTCCAATACACCTTTTTGGTGGTGAACAGGGGAAACCCATCGGCCAGGTTAAAGCGCATTTCATGGCCAAACTTGGCGCGTGTTCCTACCCCGGTGCGATCAATTCTTTCGTCACCGCTTTCAACCAGAAACTTCAGCAGATCAAGGTACTGCTGCTCAGGATGAATAGGCACTTACTTTTTCTCTGCGGATTGAGTGACAACAGGTGCTCCTTTACCTGCGCGTTGATACGCCAACCACATCAGTCCTGCACCTAAAACTATCATCGGTATAGAAAGTTGTTGCCCACGCGTCATCCAGTTGAAGGCAACGAATAGCAAGTGATCGTCAGGCTCACGGAAGAACTCAACCACAAACCTGGACACGCCATAGACCAATAAGAAAAGCCCTGACACGGCCATTGCAGGCCGTGGCTTGCGTGAGTAGATCCATAGAATAAGGAACAACACGATACCTTCAAGAAAAAACTGATAAAGCTGCGACGGATGACGAGGCAATAACCCGGCGCGTTCGAATGGGAATACCATACCCCAAGGCACATCGGTCACTCTGCCCCAGAGCTCGCCGTTGATGAAATTGCCCATTCTTCCAGCACCCAGCCCAATCGCTGTGATCGGTGCGACTAGATCGGCAACTTCAAAAAATTTGCGATTGGTTTTTCGGCCGAATAACCACACCGCCACCATGACACCAATGAAACCACCGTGGAATGACATTCCGCCCTGCCAAATTTTGAAAATCATGGTTGGCGTTTCCATGAAGGCGTCGAAATTGTAGAAAAATATATACCCCAACCGCCCACCGAGGATAACCCCGATCGCGGCAAAGAAGATTAAGTCAGCGAGGTCATCTTTACTCCATGCGGCGTTCAGTCGCTGGGTGTGGCGCTTTAATAAAAACCACGCCGCGACAAATCCTATTAGATACATAAGCCCGTACCAATGGATCACCAACGGTCCTATGGATACTGCAACAGGGTCAATATTCGGGTATTCCAACATAGGGTGTCTCTGTAAATTTGTAGCCAATGGGCAACTAATAGGTGCTGTCCGAAAACC
>JALZUX010000526.1 GCA_023301405.1 Granulosicoccaceae bacterium
TCGCTAAGTGATTCGGACGTTGCAGCACTAGCCACAATGGCGGTAACGATTGAATCGCACTATGGCCGCCCAATGGACATCGAGTGGGGCAAAGATGGTGTCGATGGCAACCTTTATATTCTTCAGGCGCGTCCTGAAACTGTTGTATCACGCTCTAACAAAAATGTTATACAACGCTATGAGCTTGATCACTGCAAATCTACCGTATTGGTAACAGGGCGTAGTATTGGCCAACGTATTGGCGCAGGGTCTGTACGTAACATAACAAGTGTTGAACATCTATCGAAGGTGCAAGAAGGCGATATTCTGGTAACGGATATGACTACTCCAGACTGGGAGCCAGTAATGAAACGGGCCGCGGCTATAGTGACTAACCGTGGCGGTAGAACTTGCCATGCTGCTATTATCGCCCGCGAACTCGGTGTGCCTGCAGTGGTTGGATGTGGTAATGCGACTACTCTATTGCAAGACGGTGAAAGTGTCACTGTGTCTTGTTCGGAGGGCGACACGGGTAAAGTTTATAAAGGGCAGATAGAATATAGGATTAATGAAATACAATTGGATACGTTGCCAGACTTACCTTTCTCTATCACGATGAATGTTGGTAACCCTGAACGTGCGTTTGATTTTCAACGGTTACCCAATCATGGTGTAGGGTTAGTCCGACTGGAGTTCATGATCAGTAACACTATTGGTGTGCATCCTAAGGCATTGATTAATTATGAAACAATGGAAAGCGACATCAAAAAAGAGATCGATGAACGGGCAGCAGGTTATGGATCTCCAGTAGATTTTTATGTCAATAAAATAACCGAGGGTGTTGCAACGCTTGCTGCCGCTTTTTCACCTCACCCGGTCATTGTACGTTTAAGTGATTTTAAATCGAATGAGTATGCCAACATGATTGGCGGTGAAGTGTTTGAACCAACCGAAGAAAATCCAATGATCGGTTTTCGTGGTGCTTCAAGATATATATCGTCATCTTTCAGGGAGTGCTTTGAACTCGAGTGTCGAGCATTAAAGAAAGTAAGGGATGAAATGGGTTTAACCAATGTATGGATAATGATTCCGTTCGTTCGTACTTTGCAAGAAGCAGATAACGTTCTAGGCATTCTAAAGAATAATGGATTAGAGCGTGGACTTAACGGTTTAAAGATCGTTATGATGTGTGAAGTGCCGAGTAATGCTATTCTGGCGGAAGAATTCCTGGAAAAATTTGACGGATTTTCAATTGGTTCTAACGATCTCACACAGCTAACTCTTGGCCTTGATAGAGACTCAGACCTAATTGCCCACTTATTTGATGAGCGTGACCCCGCCGTTAAAAAATTATTAGCGTCAGCGATTTCTGCTGCAAATAAAGCAGGAAAATACATTGGTATATGCGGCCAAGGTCCGTCTGATCACACGGATCTTGCAAAGTGGTTAATGGAACAGGGCATCAGTAGTGTATCCCTGAACCCGGATACTGTGATTGAAACCTGGTTGTTTCTTGCGGGACAAGAGGTCTAGCCTTGATAAATTTCATGGCGATGCAAATTTAGGCTGTATGTATAAAGGTTCAAACATACATTGTGGCGAAATGGTTTAAAATAGTTGATTGTCTATTCATCAGCAAGCACGAAACTGCACATCACCTCTTACATGGTCAAACTGGGCACGTGGTGGGCCACGCACTTCTTTCAACAATGGCTAGCTGTTTTGCGCTATTTCCTCTGAGTGGCGAATCTTTATGAATAATGCTGGCTAGGCGACCCCCTATTCAGATTAAAATACATGGTAATCATATACGGACCGTCACAAATGTTATGTTTCTATTAGAAATAGTGGCGATGAAACTCGACAATTGGCTTGCACCCATTTTCAGAGCTGGTTTGAAACGCACTCTATTTTCGACTACGGCTTGCTCGAGGCTTGGCTATGATGAATTTTAATAGAAAATTAATGGTGCTCACTGTACTGCCAATGATTATCGCTATGTGCACCATAGGGTATTGGGTTACACACCAAACACACGACTTTTCCACTAGCCAAGCACGAGAATTCAAGCACGCACTAATAGCGCATCGCAAGCAACAATTACATGATTACGTCAGCATTGTGCAATCGGCAGTCGGTCACCTAAAGCAAGACATCGGGCCATTAGCAACTATTACCGAAGAAAACGCCAAAATTGCAGAACTTACCCGAATACTCAATGTTATTGAGTTTTCTGAAGATGGCTATTTTTACGTATACGATGAACACGGCAATAATATTATCCATCCTCGTCAGCCGTTCCGAGTGGGTAAAAACTGGATAGATCTTAAAGATAGTCAGGGCAAGGCTGTGATCAGCAACTTGGTTTCCCAGGCAAAAGCCGGCGGAGGCTATACTGAATATTTATGGGAAAAGCCATCCAGTGGCGTAATTGCGAGTAAAATCGGTTACTCGGAGATGCTTGGTAACCGCAACTGGATGATCGGAACCGGTGCCTACATTGACGATATTGATCAGCAAGTATCAGATGTGCAATATGCCATGGCCCCGCATATTAACAGTACAGTTGTTACTGGCGCATGGATAGCCGGCAGCGCGGTATTGTTTGTATTTGTAGGCGGCCTTCTGTTTCAACTCAATGAGAAAAAACTTGCTGATGATAAATTGCGCGCACTGACACGCCGAATCGTGCAAACACAGGATGAAGAACGTCGTAGAGTGTCACGTGAATTGCACGACAGTATCAGCCAGTCACTTGTTGGACTAAAATATGTTTTGGAAAATATTCAGAGTGACTATGCGCTGATGCCGACAGCAGTAGAGCGCCTTAAAAGCGGGGTCAGTCATCTTGATCAAACCCTGTCCGAGGTCACACGAATTTCGCGAAATCTACACCCGAGTATTCTTGATGATATCGGTCTAATGGCAGCGGCTGAAGCATTACTTGATAGTTTTCGTCAACGTACATCGATAGATATACATTTTAATAACGTAAAGGTTCGACACTTGTTACCGGAGGAGGCGCGGACCGCACTGTATCGTGTAGTGCAGGAAGCACTAACAAATATTGAACGGCATTCCAGGGCTAGCGAGGCATCTATTACTTTCGGCATAAGAGGCACCTGGTTTGGTGTCACTATTTCTGATAACGGCGTCGGTTTCAATGTAGATGATCAAGGGCGGGAGTCTCAATCTGTACAACGCGGAATAGGGCTTCGAAATATTAGCGAGCGCCTGGATTACCTTCATGGGATTTGCGAGATAAAAAGCTCCCCGTCCGGAACCCAAATATTTGCTGGCGTTCCTAAGTCTATGCTTCGCCGTCCAATAGCGACATGGGAATGACATGAACAATAAAATACGTGTTCTACTTGTTGACGATCATTCCCTGGTGCTTGACGGGCTAAAAATTCGATTGCAACGCAGTGGTATTATTGATGTAGTTGGTGAAGCGAGTGATGGTCTATCAGGTATTGAGGCAGCTGAACGCCTGCAACCTGATGTGATTCTAATGGATATTAACATGCCTAGTATGAACGGCATTGAGGCGACGGAAATTCTAGTCGAGCGCAACAGTAGCATGAAATTACTTGTGCTAAGTATTCATGATGACCGCGAGTACATACTTGACGTTGCACGTGTAGGCGCTAAAGGCTATATACTAAAAAGCGCATCTGCAGATGAAATGGTGGCAGCGATTAAGACAGTACATGAGGGCGGTAAGCACTACAGCAGAGAAATTGCAGATATCTTGCTGAGCCAAAGCAATCACGGATCTACCACATTAACCACTCGAGAGCAGATAGTGATTAGCCTGCTGGCCGCCGGTAATAGTAGCAAGCAGATGGCAAAGGAACTTGGCATTAGCGTACGTACCGTAGAAACACACCGTCGTAATATTAAAACCAAACTAGGCATCAACAACACACCGGACCTGGTTAAATACGCGATTCTTTATGGGCTAACAAACTAGTTTCAATACATTGTGTGCTTGGGACAATCACCTACCCTATTCAAGGACCAAAGATGCCAACTCTTGCACCCTCCCCTGGAACGATCAATCTCAAAAACTGCCAAGGCCCACGCCGGGCTGGTCGGGCCACATAATGACTTTTTGTTAGCCATAGTTTATAACTTAGAGGCTGTTGAAAAGTGACTCTGCCGGGAGGCCACATCTAAACAGCAGCCCCCGGCAGGGTCCCGCTGAAAGCAACATCTAACA
>JALZUX010000527.1 GCA_023301405.1 Granulosicoccaceae bacterium
AACCGGCACAAATAAATAAACCGGATTTTTCAGCCCGCCCTTCAAACTCAATGGGAGAAACCGAACCGCAATCCGGTTGAACTGACAACTGGCTAGAATGCCGGTTATGACCAGCCTGAGTTATACTGCCAGCATGAACATGAATTCAATTCCTGCATTCCTAAACGAGATAGATCAGTCGAAAGACGATCTCATTGAATTAACTCAGGCACTGATCAGAATTCCCACCCTTAATCCACCCGGTGAGTACTACCGGGACATCTGTGATTTTCTGCATCAACGACTTCGAAAAAGCGGATTTGAAACCGAGTTCGTACGCGCTACCGGCACACCTGGGGACAGTGATCGATATCCGCGTTGGAATATCATTGCCAGACACACCAGTGGCAACAGCGGAGATTGCGTTCACTTTAATTCCCACACCGATGTTGTTGAAGTGGGCAAAGGATGGACCCTTGACCCATTCGGCGGTGATCTGGTTGGTGATCGAATTTTCGGACGAGGCGCTTGCGACATGAAAGGTGGCCTGGCCGCCTCAATAATCGCCGCCGAAGCATTTATAAAAACATGGCCGGACTATCCCGGCTCTATTGAAATTTCAGGCACCGCAGACGAAGAATCCGGTGGCTTTGGCGGCGTTGCCTATCTGGCCGAACACGGCTATTTTTCGCCCGACAAAGTACAGCACGTGATCATCCCCGAACCGCTCAACAAAGACCGGGTATGTCTGGGTCACCGCGGCGTATGGTGGGCTGAGATCGAAACTCACGGTCGCATTGCCCACGGCTCAATGCCGTTTTTGGGTGATTGCGCCGTGCGCCACATGGGGGCTGTAGTCACCGAGATGGAACACAGCCTGTTTCCTGCGCTGCAACTCAAACGCACCGACATGCCAGTTGTCCCTGAAGGCGCAAAGCAATCCACCATGAATATCAATTCGATTCACGGCGGGCAGGCAGAACCTGCAGCCGACTACACCGGCTTACCCTCCGCGGTGGTGCCCGATACTTGCAAAATGGTGATCGACCGACGCTTCCTGATGGAAGAAGCACTCCCCGAGGTCAAGGCTGAAGTCCACGACCTGCTCGAAGCCGTAAAATCAAACCGCACGGACTTCAATTACAGCATTAAAGACATGTTTGAAGTCCAGCCTACAATGACCGACAAAAATGCCCCGGTGGTGACGGCAGTATCAGATGCCATTGAACAAATATTGGGAAAACCACCTGCCTATGTGGTGTCTCCCGGCACCTATGATCAAAAACACATCGACCGCATTGGTCGCATGAATAATTGCATCGCCTATGGCCCTGGAATTCTGGATCTGGCCCACCAGCCAGATGAGTACATAAGTGTCACCGACATGCTGGATTCCGCAAAGGTGATGGGTATTGCACTAACTCAATTACTACCGCATCAGTGATGAATCTGGTCCTTAGAAAGCAACCCCATAGGAAGCAAAATCACAGGTCACGCGACAAAAATCAGGCTACCCTGTACGACAGCGTAAATCTAAGTCACACAGAGTAGCGAAGATCCACTAATCACACTGATATCAACGGGTTTACTGATAAAAGAATCAATGTGATCCTTGCTCTCAATGATTACGTAATACTCTCCGGACCAGTGGATAAGTCAGTCACTCTTTACCTTACGGTCAACCTGGCTTGCAGACCCCACATTGTCAGCATTGCCAACCCGATACACTATAGTCATTACTAACGTTATCGCATACTCTGGACAACTTCGAATCCAATGAAAAAAGCAATTTTCTTCAGTTTGCTCGGCCTGATATTAATTATCGCAGTATTAGCTGGCGGCAAAACCCTGCAAATACGCGCGTTAATCGATGCCGGCGCTAACAATGTATTCCCACCGACTACGATATCATCAGAGGTCGCCACAGAGGCGCAATGGGAAACCACCTTGCATGCCGTCGGCGCCATGGAAGCAGCCCAGGGTTTGATGATCACCGCTGACATATCAGGTCGCATTTCTGCGATAAACTTCTCCGCTGGCAGCCAAGTTAGCGCAGGGGACCTTCTGGTTGAACAAGAGACCTCATACGAGCTCACCGACCTGGAAGTTGCCGAGGCCGATAAATCACTGTCGTCAAGCAACTTGAATCGAATCGCAAAGTTGTACGACCAAAAGCTGGTCTCGCGCTCTGAATATGATACGGCCCGGGCCGCATTCCAATCAGCTAATGCTCGCACTGAATCCGCCTTGGCCACCTTATCAAAAAAGCAAATAGTTGCTCCTTTTACAGGCCGACTTGGTTTGCGCGAAGTCAACATCGGTCAATACATCAACGCGGGCACACCCATCGTTTCGCTGCAAGCGGCTGACCCCATGTTTATTAACTTTACCCTACCCCAACAGCACATCCCGTCTCTTAAAGCCGGCTACGACGTCAGAGTCACCTCAGATGCCACCGCAGATAAAACCTTTGTTGGCACTATTTCAGCGATCAACACAGAGATCGATCCCGACACCCGCAGCGTAAGCGTGCAGGCCACTCTGGCTAACCCTGACGGTGATTTACTACCGGGCATGTTTGCAAGCGTTGATGTGGTTCTGCCACAAGAAACGCCGGTGTTGGTTATCCCAATAACCAGCGTCAGTTATGCATCATTCGGTGATTCTGTTTTTGTGATCGAAGAAAAACAATCAGAGGGCACAGAACCTACACTGGTGGCACGTCAACAATTTGTGCAGCTAGGGCGAACACGTGGTGACTTCGTAGCGGTACTCGATGGCCTTGAAGCAGGTCAACGCGTTGCCAGTGCGGGGGTATTTAAACTCAGAAACGGTGCTGCCGTCGCACTGAATGAAGAGATCAAATCACCGCTTTCGTTAGAACCTGAACTTGAAGATAACTAGGCGGGTTACAGCGACATGAATTTCACTGATATTTTTGTTAAGCGCCCGGTATTGGCTATCGTCGTCAGTCTGTTGATCTTGATCGCAGGCATACAAGCGGTTAAATCACTCACCGTCAGGCAATACCCACGCAGCGACAACGCCGCGGTTACCATACAAACCACTTACATCGGTGCAGATGCTGAACTGGTGCGAGGCTTCATTACTACCCCGATCGAGCGCGCTGTCGCCGGCGCAGACGGCATTGACTACATACAGTCATCAAGTGCTCAAAACGT
>JALZUX010000528.1 GCA_023301405.1 Granulosicoccaceae bacterium
ACAACATCATAGCCAGACGAGCCGGCCAGCATTTTGGTTTCTAGCAGTTCGTTGCTGTCGAATACATCGTAGGTGAGCTCAATGCCAGTTTCAGTTTCAAACTTGGTAAGCAACTCCTCGTCGATGTAATCAGACCAATTGTATACGCGCAGTTCTTCTGCCTGCACTGCCGTCGCTGCCATTGCGGTAGCAATGGCTATAAAAATAGATGTGGTAGTAAATCGTTTCATGGACATTTCCTCTGGATGAACTCTTAAAAAGTGTGACAGATGCAAAAACTTTCGCAAATTTGATTACCCAAGCATGGGACTATGTTGTGATCTCGCACAGTGCGCGCCGCAGATAAAGCACATGCAGAACACGTGATAACACAATTTTTTATTCGTTTTACTCCGTGGATTGTGTAGCGTGTTTTATCCATTTAGACGCCAAGACGGTCACGCAGCGAGTACCACCATGATCCTGCTACTGAGTACGGGACTCGAAACAGGCGTCCACCGGGAAACGGGTACCATGGCACTTTTTCGAATACGTCAAAGCGTGTCAGATCACCATTGATGGCTTCCGCCAGTACCCGACCAAAAGTGTGCGACCCCGTGACGCCATGTCCGGAATAACCATGCGCGAAATAGGTGTTACCACCTATACGGCCCAACTGCGGCACACGGCTAAACGACAGTGCAAAGTTACCGCTCCAGGCAAAATCAACCTTGATACCTTTGAGTTGCGGAAACACTTTTTCCATGCTGGGCAGTAACTTCGCTTTGACGTCTTGAGGATCCGTTCCGCCATAGACCGTGCCGCCACCAAACAACATTCGCTTATCGCCAGACAAACGGTAGTAATCAAGAATGTAGCGAATATCTTCGACGCAGGCGTCTTGTGGTAACAGCTCTTTTGCCAACGCATCGCTCAATGGCTCTGTTGCCATCACCTGGGTTGATACCGGCATGACTCGCGGCGCCAGGGTGGGTACAACATGACCTAAATAGGCGTTTCCACACAGAACCAACGTCTTACAGACCATTTGTCCTGTGGCCGTTTTTATAACAGGACGCTCTGCCTTATGGTCCACGTCAATGACAGGCGACATTTCATAAATGGTGCCGCCCAGCTTTTCAAATGCAGCGGCTTCACCCAGCGCGAGGTTAAGCGGATGCATGTGTCCGCCGGAATGATCAATCAAGCCTCCTTCATAGAGGTCGCTGTTGATGTGTTCGATCAGTTGCTTTTTGTCGAGCATCTCTTGATTGTTGATGCCGTAACTTTGCCAAAGCGCCTTGCGCTCTTCAAGCTCCCGCATGTGCGCTTTGGTCAATCCTGTGAAGATGTTCTTTTCTTTTAAGTCACATTTGATGTCATAAGTTTTGATTCGCTCGCGGATGATCTCGCCGCCTTCTTGAACCAAACCCGCCACAAAAGTTGCGGTGTCTTGTCCGTAGCGCTTGTTGATCGTCTGAAGACTTGCATTCAACCCATTGACGATCTGACCACCGTTGCGCCCTGATGCGCCCCATCCGACACGTGCACCTTCAACGATGGCCACCTTATAACCTTTCTCAACAAGATGAAGACCCGTTGATAAACCACTATAACCAGCGCCAACGATGCAAACGTCTATTTCGTGGGTGCCTGTCAGCTGCGGGCGTTCAGGTGAAGCGTTTGCTGATGCGGCATAGTAGCTTGTGGTGTGGTTACCATCACCCGCATAAGATTGAGTCATTGCAGTCATCACACAACTTCCAGGTAGGAGTGATATTCAACATCGGTCACCCGGCGCGCGAATTTTTTTAACTCTTGTGTTTTGCATTCAACTAACATGGTTTGCAGTTGTGTTGAAAAGACATCTGGCACGTTAGCACCCTGATCAAATGCGTCGATCGCACTGGCCCAATCACGTGGAAGCTGCGGAAGATCAAGTCGATAAGCATCGCCGGCAATCGCAGCTGCGGGAGTCATTTTTTCCTCAATGCCTTTCAACGCCCCGCCAAGAATACTGGTAAGCACCAAATAGGGGTTAGCATCTGCACCGGCAACGCGATGCTCAATTCTGCGTGCCTTGTAACTGCCTCCTGGAATGCGAATAGCCGACGTGCGGTTTTCGTAAGCCCATGCGATTCCTGTTGGCGCATGAGACCCTGGCAACAGGCGACGATAAGAATTCGCGTGTGGTGCGAACGCTAAGGTATTTTCAAACATCGTTGCCAATAGACCAGCAACCGCGTTCAGCATCAAAGAGGTACCCTCTTCTCCACCATTGTCGAAAACGTTAGCACCGTTTTCATTCAACAAAGAAAAGTGCACATGGAAGCCGCTACCAGCGCGATCGCCATAGGGCTTTGCCATGAACGAACCCGCAAACCCATGCTTGCGCGCTATGCCGCGCACCAGACGCTTGAACAAAACGGCGTCGTCAGCAGCCTTTAGAGGATCATCAACGTGCTTCATGTTGATTTCAAACTGACCTGCACCATTTTCGGAAATTGCCGCGTCAGCCGAAATACCCTGTTGCGCACAAGCGTCATAAACATCATTCAGAAAGGCACCAAAATGTTCTATCTCATCAATAGACATAACGCCATCTGAATCAAGGCGCTTGCCTGTCACCGGTGACTGAGGCGGTTGTGGTTGATCTGCTGCGGGATCGCACAAATAGAATTCTAGTTCAGTCGCTACCACCGGGGTAAAACCCAACGCCTTGAAGCGATCAACAACGTGCGCCAAAGCGCGCCGGGGATCACCCTCAAACGCAGTTCCGTCTTCATGACGCATCCATAGCATGGCGATTGCGGACGGTCGGTCGATCCACGTTATCGGGGCCAGGCTGCGGCCGGTAAAATCGCACAGTCCGTCAGCGTCACCGGTTTCGAAAACCAGCTTACTGTTCTCGATATCTTCACCCCAAACATCTACGCCGACCAACGACAGCGGCATGCGCACCGAGCCTTCCATCACCTTTTGTGCTTGATCGGCAGGAACGCGTTTGCCACGCAGTGTTCCGTTGAGGTCGCAAATACAAGCAAAGATGAATTGGATCTCCGGTCGCACAGCCAACCAGTTCGTGATGTCGGTTTGTGATGTCATTTGGTGTATTGCAGAGACACAAGTTGTCGATGGTGACATCATTCTATGCTTTGTGATATCGTTTAGAAAGCCTTAATTTAATTTTACTTTTGCCAGCGCTAATGGTAGCGCTCCCGAAAATTTTCATCATTAAATACGAACCACACTTTGGCTGATTTTCAAAAACTGAATATCCCGGAAATTGAATATAACAAAGACGCGACAGACCAAGAGTCTGTTTATCAGCGCCTGCGTCATGCGATTATGATCGGTGCAATCCAACCGGGAACCAACCTCACGATGCGTGGCCTGGCTGACGCGCTTGCGCTTAGCGCTACCCCTATAAGAGAAGCCGTTCGGCGTTTAAGCTCAGAGAACGCCATTGAGATATTACCCAATCGAAGAATCTCTCTCCCAGAGATGACATTGGGGCGCTTTGAAGAATTGGTTGCACTCCGCGTTACATTAGAAACACATGCCGCTGAGAGATCGCTGCCCTATGTTTCAGACATCGTTATTGAAAGAATGGAGCAGTTGGACCAACAGATGGATCAGGCTATTGCTAACAAGCAGTCAGATAAATTAACGATCTTCAACCAGGAGTTTCACCGTCTCTTATACTCCGTGAACCCAAATCAAGTGTCGACTCCGGTCATCGAAAGTATCTGGCTGCAGCTAGGCCCTTTTCAGCGAAAAATTATCGAACGAGTTGAAGAGTTCTATAAAATTGATCGCCACAAAGAAATTCTAATGGCGCTGAGATCACGTAACGTGGCATCACTTATTGCAGCGACAGAAAGCGATATACGCGATGGCATTAGTCGCAGCGGCAGACGGATGCTCACGCAGGCATCTGAATCAAGATAGTGGTTCGGCACAACCGCGAGCCAACCCTCAAGCTATCGACCAACCAGTAATTCAGCTTTCAAAAAAAGCCTGCTAATTCTAATGGCTGGAGATATGTCTTGCACAATCTCTGTAATTTGCAACACCTTTGATCATAATATGATTTCAATTTTAAGGGGTGAAACAGGCCATAACAGATTTAACGCGCAATGATTGGCAAGGTAGTTACCGCGACACTAAACATGCGGCCACAACATCCGCTCACTCTGCATTTTTTAACCAAGGCGATATACAAATGATCGCTTAATGCCACAACAAGATGATGCCATCATGACCCGCCATGAATGAAATCCAGAACTGATCGATCCTTTAAATCTGGCAGCAATAGAGAGCGTAAAAGAGGCGGTAATAAACGCAATGGTTGGCTGCTGAGGACGCCGCGACGTTCAAGCCTTCCAGGAGATACGTGCCTTGGTATAGACACAGATGCTTTGCGTGATATTTTTAAATAGGGAAGCAAAAATTCGGCGGCATGTCTGGAACATACTCTCAAACAGACCCTATACGCTTCTGCTAGCCGTACCAGCCACTATGGTTTCATCAGGGTCAATGGAAACATCGGGAAAACGACCAAGAAGCCGGGAGACAAGCTTTCTAATTATCAGCATTCTTGTAGATCCGCCAACTAAAACAACGGGATCAAGTAAATTACACTCTATCCTGGCTTCACGCATCGCACGTTCAACAGGCACACGAATTTTGTTAGCAAGTGCTCGCATGCAGTAGCTATTTCATCTTCCGACAGCTATTTCTTCATTATCATAGTGAATAACTGTGGTATCAACAGGCTTTATAGATAGTGCTTTTTTGAGCCGTCCCGCTGCACTGCGTAGTGACGCTTGCAATTTTATTAATTTGCAACCCTTGTCTGTCAGCGCCAGTTTGTTAAGAATAAAGTCAGAAATAGCCTTGGTGTAATCTTCCCCGCCTAAGTAGTTATCTCAAGTGGATGCTTTGATTTCTATGATACCTTTAAAT
>JALZUX010000529.1 GCA_023301405.1 Granulosicoccaceae bacterium
TAATGCTTGTCACAGACAATTATGAGTAGCTGGTTTATGGCGCCTTTGCAATAATAGACGGTCCAAACCTGTCGAAGCAATTATTACGAAGGCAACGCCCGCAATCCTTGGCTGTAATTAAAATAGAATTTTAACAAGGCTAATGCCAAGCGATTTGCGTTGGCAGAAAACTAGGTAAATAAGCTATAGTGCCGCTGTCTAGACAAAGCAGGTGAGGTGCACAATGGCTGGTGGAATTGACTGGAGCAAACCGAATAATAAATTCGCTGGTATTGTTTTGTTAGTAGGTTTTTTGCTCTTGAGCTTATCGGCATTTAACCCCCTGCTTGACATGCTCGCAGGCACACCATTGTGGTTGTTTCGTGGAGCATGCGTCGTTGCCATCATTTATGCCGTACATGTACTTTTCACACCAAACGCACTGGTTATGCTGTTTCTCGGCTTTTCAGCGGGTATACCCATCTTGCTTATCTTTGGATCCCTTAGCGCTTGGCTAACTGAAGCTGGCTTGAAAAAATCAGCAGTCACCTACTTCTCATGGGCAGCTCTTGGCTATTCGTTCAAGTTTATATGGGCACCATTGGTCGACAAACTTCCTATACCACTACTAACCAATTGGCTTGGAAGAAGGCGTGCATGGATACTGGTATCGCAATTCGCGGTTATAGGTTCAATACTGTTGATGGCTTTTACTGATCCAGCTGCAGGCGACACAGGTTTAACCATCATGGCGTTTGCCGCGGTGGCTCTTGGATTCTCATCAGCAACACAAGATATCGTCATTGACGCGTATCGAATCGAAAGTGCACCAACTGATGAACAAGCAATGACATCATCAACTTATATTGCCGGCTACCGTATCGGTATGATCGTCGCAAGCGCCGGTGCTCTATTACTTGCCACACAGCTTGGTTCAACCAAAGAGTCATATAGCTACACCGCCTGGATGTATACCTATATGGCAATGGCAGCGGTAATGTTAGTTGGTGTTGCTACCACTCTTATTATTCGAGAGCCCGTAAGCCATCGCGATGATACCAATAAATATCAAACGTCAGACTACCTACGATTTTTATCCATTTTCGTAGTAGCCGTCATTGCATTCATTGCCACCTTTAAGCTTAGCGCAGGTTTTGTCAGCAGTACAAAAACGTATCTCAAAGAGGCGCTGGACAATAACCATCTGGCTAATTTTATCGTTGCAACCATACGGCTGGCGGCGGCCACCGGTATTTGTGCTTTATTGGCTGTGGCATTGGCCAAATCAGGGTTTGGCAATAAGCAAATGATCACTGAAGCCTATGTTGAACCAGTACGCGATTTCTTTAGGCGTTACGGTATGGGCTTAGCATTATTGTTGATCGCACTCATTGGTTTGTATCGAGTGTCAGACATTGTCATGGGAGTTATCGCTACCGTGTTTTATCTAGACTTGGGATACACCAAACCAGAGATTGCTGCGGTATCAAAATTCTTCGGGCTTATTATGACCATAGCGGGTGGACTCACCGGCGGCTTCTTGGCCGTACGATACGGCGTGATGCGTATTTTGTTTCTTGGTGCGGTACTTTCTGCAATCACCAACCTTTTGTTTATAGTCTTGGCCAAAGCCGAGCCAGGCATTCCAATGCTAGTGGCGGTGATCGGTGCTGACAACCTATCGGCTGGTCTAGCAAGTGCAGCATTTATTGCCTTCTTATCAAGCTTGACCAACGTCTCCTTCACTGCCATGCAATATGCGATTTTCAGCTCCGTAATGACGCTGTTCCCCAAAATCCTTGGTGGTTATTCAGGATCCATCGCAGAGTCAATCGGCTACGCGAATTTCTTCACCGTGACAGCACTACTCACGTTGCCGGTCTTGGTATTGATTTATGTATTACGTAATAAATTTAACGATACGGTCGTCATGAAAACTTGATGGGGTGGGTGGGGCTCTATTGACTTAGTAGTTAAGCTTCTATCTTGAAGTCATAGTCAATGCAAAGTGGCGCATGATCGGAAAAACGCACATCGCGATAGACTGATGTTTTTTTCACAGCTTGGGCCAAACCAGGCGTGGTGATTTGATAATCTATTCTCCACCCTGTGTTGTTAGCATATGCCTGTCCTCGGTTAGACCACCAAGTGTATTCGTGCTCAGCTTGTTTAAGTGCTCGAAATGCATCAACGTAACCGTGTTGTTCAAACAACTCCGTAAGCCATTCGCGCTCTTCAGGTAAGAAGCCGGAGTTCTTCTTATTGCCTTTCCAATTACGAATATCTTCATTGGTATGAGCAATATTCCAATCACCACAAATAATGTACTGGCGCTTTCGCTTTTTAAGCTTCAGCAGATGGGGCATCATGATATCCATCATTCGTATTTTGAACGCCTGGCGCTCCTCACCAGAAGAACCCGACGGCATATACAAAGACACCACCGATAGATTGCCGTAAGTCGCCTCGAGGTAGCGACCCTCACGGTCAATCGCCTCATCGCCAATACCACAGATGACTTTCTTAGGGGCCTGGCGACAGTAGAGCGCCGTCCCGCTGTAGCCGCGTTTTTCCGCATCATGAAAAAAACGCGTATAGCCTAGCGGAAAAAACACCTCGTCGTCGAGTTGGTGCTCTTGCGCCTTGGTTTCCTGAAGGCACACCACATCAGCCTTCTGCTCGATCATCCAGTCGAAAAAACCTTTTTTTGCAGCTGCTCTGATCCCATTACAATTTAAAGTAATTATTCTCATTTGTATTTCTAGTTGCCACGCAC
>JALZUX010000530.1 GCA_023301405.1 Granulosicoccaceae bacterium
ATCAAGCGCCATCGCTAAGTGCTGGCCCATCTTGGTACTTCCGGCATCACTAAAATGTACTGAATCTACAAAATTTTCAGGCGTACCATCAATAACCGACTCTGTCTCAATCACCAGAACGTTTTCGTTGGATGTAAATTCACGAATCACTGAATTGTAACTATCAAACGCCGATAACATACCCTCAATATCAAGGTGAGGAATATAATGAAAATGTGTTTTAGCCGCTTCATTCCTGCGCTCTGCGTTTTGTCCTCTCCGAAGCTGATTGGAAAACGTAGGTATCACTACTAGTTTTGACACCTTTAATGATTCGTTAACTAGTGCTTGCAAGTCTGCCCTAAACATATCAGTCATTCGAGAATCAAACGGTATTATATTTTTCGTAAACTCATAATTCTCCTGCAAAAGAATCATCGAATTTAAGTAGACCAAATCGACCAACAACGAAGCCTTTCTTAATTTTACGAACCAATTACTATACTTCCAGGAGGAAACGAAATTTGGGTTTGCGAGTTCCCAGCTATTCAGCGCAATATCATTTACGGCATGATATATAAAAATGACATCAGGTGAATGTACCGATACTCGCTTCTGCAAATTCGTTAATGAGTTATTGACATCCATAGCCGTCGCTGACGCATTGATATGGTCAAAGTGCTGATCGGGGTAACTGCTTTGCAAGCTCGATGTAACGATACTAGACCAGACCATATCATTACTACTAACCTCCTGACAAAACGTTGTTGAGCCACCTAGAAATGCCAATCGAATATTATTTTTAGGCGTTGTATCTGGAAGTTCAGGGCTTCGGAATCCCAATGAATTAATTGTCATTGTCCCAGAAACAGTATTCGGTTTAGGAATATCCAAACCAGAGGCTTTGTCATGTACCTTTATTTCAACCCCCCAAAACGTCCCGTACTTAACGTACATTCTGGTACGTACACTTAGCTCTGCTATGACTATCAAAATGGACAGAATTACTAGCATCACAACGCTAATTAACAGTGTGCGCTTTACCGGAGATAACGCCTCGACTCGATTCATCTACATCTATTCCTGTTCGATCTGAGAGGTGACATTGGCATCAAAATAACGTGTAGATAAAAGGTGCTATCGCCGAACCTTGTGCAAAGACTACGAGTGCGCCTAGTGCAACGAGTATTATCAATATTGGCGTTAACCAGAATTTTTTACGAGCTCGCATATAACCCCATAAATCGATCATAAGCTCAATCATTAGAATGGTTTCTCCATATTTTCTTTCGGGGCGACAGTAGAGACAGTCCGGTGGGTACTGGCATTCGTGTCGATATTTTCGTGCAGTGGATCTCGCCCTATAAGTCGCATAAGTAATGAGACCGGTGTGAACACTAGAAAAAATAAAACCCCGAGAATTATCGGTGTCGTTATCTTGTGCATCACTAGACCAAATCGCATCCATCCACGATACAAAAGCCTAAGAGTTGCCGGTGCCATTGCTCCCCATAATGCCAACACACCACTAATCAACCACGGCCACGTGGGATAACTGAAACCAAACAACCAGGGAATAAATAGTGCGAAAAGTACGGCAATAAGCCCAGCGGTGGTAAATGCAAATTTGCGCAAACCGCTCGCGTCCAGCTCCGGGATATTCTTTGAATCCAATGTCTTCATATCAATCCAACTCGAACTCATTCATCCAGTCCTCGTCTTTATCCCATATGGGCTGCTTCGCCTTATCTAGTATAAAGTTCTCAATCACCAAGTAATCCATTTCCGTTCGCATAAAACATCGATATGCATCCTCAGGCGTACAGACAATCGGTTCACCTCGTACATTAAACGACGTATTCACCAACACCGCACAACCCGTTTGTTCATTAAACGCTGACAACAATGAATGATATCGAGCGTTAGTTTCTTTATGCACTGTTTGTATACGTGCCGAATAGTCTACGTGTGTAATAGCTGGTATAACCGAACGAGGTATCTTTAATTTATCTATGCCAAACATTTTCTGCTGTTCATCGCTCATGCCAATTCGATGGTGATCCAATATTTCTGCAACCTGCAACATATAAGGACTGGTGCTCTCAATATCAAAATAATCAGTTACACGCTCCGCTAACACTGACGGTGCAAATGGTCGAAATGATTCACGATACTTAATTTTAAGATTCATCACAGATTGCATATCGGTATTTCTAGGATCACCGATTATCGACCGACCACCTAGCGCACGTGGACCGAACTCCATTCGCCCTTGGAACCACCCCACTACATTCCCATCAGCCAAAGTACTAGCTACGCGGCCAGGCAAATCTTCGTCACTTACTACGTCATAGACTGCATTGAGTTCATCGAGACTTGAACTAATTTCTTTAGCTTTGTATGCAGGACCAAGATAACCACCGAACATAGCATCACCCTGTGGATCTGGTCGTTCTTTTTCCAGGTATTGATGCCATACAGCCAATGCTGCGCCAACAGCGCCACCAGCATCCCCAGCGGCGGGTTGAATCCACATATTTTTAAATGGACCTTCACGACTTAACCGACCATTTGAAACACAATTTAGCGCTACACCACCTGCTAAACACAGGTTTTCGCTGTCCAGTTCTTTGTATACGGAATGCGCAAGTTTAAGGACAACTTGCTCTGTCACTTCTTGAATGGA
>JALZUX010000531.1 GCA_023301405.1 Granulosicoccaceae bacterium
TGTTCCCCAGTCTTCGTGCAATTTTAAGCCGATTGCACCGGCCGCTATTTGCTCTTCAAGGGCAACTGGCAGACTGGCATTACCTTTACCCAGAAAGCCTAGATTTACTGGTAGCGAATCACTGGCCTCAAGCATGCGGTGTATATTCCACGGACCCGGTGTGCATGTTGTGGCATTGGTGCCCGTGGCAGGGCCTGTGCCACCACCAAGCATGGTGGTAACGCCCGAGCAAATTGCCTCTTCAACCTGCTGTGGGCAAATAAAGTGAATATGGGCATCCACACCACCGGCAGTTAGTATCATGCCTTCACCGGCTATGGCTTCAGTACCGGGACCTACAGCGATATCGACACCTGGCTGAATATCAGGGTTGCCGGCTTTGCCAATGGCACTGATACGGCCATTTTTAATACCAACATCAGCTTTCACAATACCCCAGTGATCAAGTATTGTAGCGTTGGTGATGATCACATCAACTACTTCTTCTGACGGCAACTGACACTGCCCCATGCCATCGCGTATTACTTTGCCCCCACCAAACTTAACTTCCTCCCCGTAGATGGTCCGATCTTCTTCAACTTCGATCCACAACGCTGTATCACCCAGCCGCACACGATCACCTGTGGTCGGTCCGTACATTTCTGCATAGGCACGTCGACTTATTGTAGTCATAAGGCAGCACACAACAGTTTAGCGATTGGTTTTTCTGTAAAACTACAACAGATCATTATATTTGTAGCTCTCATAGTTTCCCCATTACCTGTTGATTAAACCCGTAGACGACGCGTTTACCACTTAGCTCAACCAGATGCACAGTGCGAGACTGACCCGGCTCAAACCGGACGGCTGTACCCGCCGCAATATTTAATCGAAACCCGCGTGCGTCATCGCGCTGGAATAACAACGCCGGATTCACTTCAAAAAAGTGATAATGCGACCCTACCTGTACTGGACGATCGCCACTATTCGCCACTTCAATAGTCATGGTTTTGCGGTCTGCATTGATTTCAATTTCGCCTTCGGGGCAAACGATTTCACCGGGAATCATGAAGCCACTCCCGCGCTATTGACTGTTTGCGCTGGCGGCTGTATTGGCGGCTGTATGGGCTCATGTACCGTCACCAGTTTGGTTCCATCGGGGAATGTTGCTTCAACCTGCACATCATGAATTAACGCAGGCACGCCTGCCATCACTTGATCAGTAGTTAACAAGGTACGGCCATACGCCATTAACTCAGCTACAGTGCGCCCATCGCGTGCGCCTTCTATAATTTCCATACTGATAAACGCTATTGTTTCCGGGTAATTGAGTTTTACGCCGCGTGCAAGCCGCCGCTCGGCAACCAGTGCCGCGGTATACAACAGCAGTTTATCTTTCTCACGTGGCGTTAATTCCATACTATAAACCTGTTATTCAGTTAGTTTAAGTTGCCCAGATACGCGGCTGTGCACTTGGTCGTTGCATGATCAGCGGTCGCAGTACCTGCCATGCCTCAATAAAACCACCACGCGCCTTTTCTGCGCTATGACCAAGATAT
This sequence comes from Granulosicoccaceae bacterium, assembly GCA_023301405.1. Lineage (GTDB taxonomy): Bacteria > Pseudomonadota > Gammaproteobacteria > Granulosicoccales > Granulosicoccaceae. Next base: position 1,539 of record JALZUX010000531.1, read on the forward strand.
CGTACAACAAAAAGATCATCAATCCGGGTGGCTGAAAATTGATTCCCTGCCGGGAGAACTGCGCGGACCATCTCAAGCCAATCGGGGTGACCATGCTGAGGCGATACCGCCACCATAGTCGCGCTGACCGTAGCGCTTCTAAGCCCCGACAAGCGCTGCAGATCTTTTGCACTACGAACCACCAGACGCTCTAGCAGTTGCGGCTTGTTATTTATTATGATTTCAAGCCGTGCAGAAACATGCCCGGTTTCAAAAACGTTATTACCCGCCGGACGCCCCAGACAACTGATATCCCATCCGATGAAACGACTGGTGGATTCAAGCTCTATACGCAGCAATTGGGAAGCTCTGCAACCACTGAAGTATATGGTCTCCTGTGGCATCCACTCCAACGCACCCCCCCGCACTTTTAAAACCTGTTGCTGCGTCGCCACGCGACCATCTGACCCGTAGTATTTAGTTGCCCCCGGCGTTGTTACCAACCCCTGCGCGTTGGCTTCACAACTGACATCAACCCGAAGCTTATCGCCACCAACAACACCACCCGGTGGATGCAACATGTAAGCATGGCAAACTGGTCCTTCAGGGTAAAACGGTCGTTGCACCATTAATGGACCTATGTGGTGCCGACGAAGTATCGTTTTTTCAGGTGTATGCTCGAAAGCCAGATTTAACTCTGCCTTCCAGCCATTATTATCTGCTTGATCCTTGCCAACAGCGACTAGCGGGATTGATGGTATTTTGTCAGTATCCAAACTGCTACTGACAGCATCTACCTTGACAGCGTCAGACATCAGCACCCCGCAGTTGTAGCAGCATCAACCTTGTTCCAGTAATTAGCTAACGGCCTCGTCTTCGTTGAACCAACGCAGCACACGCAGCAGTCAATGCCACAGCCACAATCAACACCAGCGCCAACGCAGCGGTGCTGTGTTCAATCTCATGCGCCCAACCCGAAAGCACGGACTGATGTGCAAGGAGCGGAGAGCTAAACCCGGTTAATACAATTGCCAAAAAAATGAATTTCATCATTGCTTTCCTCACGCTATTATCAAAATAAACAGACCGTCAATTTAAACTAAAACTACACGACCAGATACTCACTGATCAGATCATCATCAAGCGTGTTCATCGCTCCAGTCGAGGCAATACTTCCCCGGTCCATGATAGCGAAACGATCAGCGACTTTCCGAATAAAAGGCAGCTTCTGTTCTATCAACAACACAGAAATTTTCATTTCACGGCTAAGCATCTGAATGACTTGTGCGATCTCTTGAACAATACTCGGTTGAATGCCTTCTGCGGGTTCATCAAGTATTAACAGTCGAGGCTCTAACACCAGCGCCCGTGCGATAGCCAACTGCTGTTGCTGACCTCCGGACAAATCCCCGCCACGCCGTTTCTTCATATCCAGCAGCACCGGGAACAGCTCATAGATAAACGGGGGTATTTGCCCTGATCCGGTTTTGGCCGAGAAAAATCCGGTACGGATATTTTCTTCAACAGTAAGCAATGGGAATATCTGGCGTCCCTGTGGCACATAGCCAATACCTGCAGGTGCACGAGCTTCCGCAGGTAGCTTCTCGAGTGCGCGGCCATCGTAAAGAATCTCGCCACTGCGTGCTTGCTCTAATCCCATAAGGCATTTTGCAAGCGTGGTTTTACCAACGCCATTGCGACCCATCAGGCAAGTACAGGCCGCCGCTGGCACTTCAAAGCTCACACCGCGTAAGGTGTGGCTTTGACCATAGAAATGATTGAGTTGGTTTAATATTAACATAGACAACCGCCATCAGTAGAAACTTCGCTAGCCAAATTATTCACCTAAATAAACCTTCACCACATCACGGTTAGCCTGTATGTCTGTCATCGATCCTTCGGCTAAGACACTGCCTTGGTGCAACACCGTGACACGGCTGTTTAGCGAACGCACAAAATCCATGTCGTGCTCTACTACCACAACGGTATGGTCACCCGCCAGATCAGTCAGCAATTGACCGGTGCGTTCCATTTCCTGGTGTGTCATGCCTGCCACCGGTTCATCGACCAACAACAACCGGGGTTTCTGCATCAGTAACATACCTATTTCCAACCACTGCTTTTGTCCGTGTGACAATATCTGTGCGGAATCTTTCAGCTGATCTTGCAAGCCGATAATAACGGCGACTTCATCCACCGAATCACGTTGCTCAGGACTCAAGCCGAAACGCAATGTTGCCAATGGGCTACGATCACCCGCGGCAGCAAGCTCAAGATTTTCAAACACTGTTAACGCTTCAAATACGGTGGGTTTTTGAAATTTCCGCCCAATGCCTGCCTCGGCGACTTGCGGCTCAGACAATTTCAGCAGATTCAAATGCTGCCCGAATAGAACCTCTCCGGTATCCGGACGAGTCTTGCCGGTGATGATATCCATCATCGTGGTTTTACCAGCACCGTTAGGGCCGATAACACAACGTAACTCGCCATCGTTCACATAAAAGTGTAGATTGTTGATCGCTTTAAAGCCGTCAAAGCTAACACTCACACCTTCCATATACAGCAAAGTGCCGTGACTGGCATCTACTGCACCTGCTGCCGCTGACCCCACCGACCGGGGATTGATACTCATGCTGTCACCCGTCGTCGAGCCAATCCTGAAACGCCATGGGGCAGCCACAAGGTAGTCAAAACAAACAATGCGCCCAACGCAAAGATCCAGTATTCCGGAAATACAGCGGTAAACCACGACTTCGAGAAATTAACCAGTAAAGCCCCTATTATTGCGCCATACAAAGTCGCCCGCCCACCGATGGCAACCCATATAACAATTTCAATTGAATTAAGCGGTGAAAACTCTCCAGGGTTAATGATACCGACTTGCGGCACGTACAAAGCACCCGCCACACCGGCTAACATAGCAGACACAACAAGCACCCCCAATTGATAGTTCTCTACCCGATAACCTAAAAATCGCGCACGGTTTTCAGCATCTCTGATCGCCACCACTACCCGCCCCGCCCGCGACGATACAATTGCTCTGCAAAGCAAGTACCCCGCAATGGTTGCCACACCGGACGCCACAAACAAAGCCACACGAGTCCCCTGTGCATTTACCGGAAAGCCAAGAATATCTTTAAAATCTGTCAGGCCGTTGTTTCCACCAAAACCAAACTCATTACGGAAAAATGCCAACATTAGCGCGTAGGTCATCGCCTGAGAAATGATCGACAAATACACCCCGTTCACTCGGCTTCTAAACGCAAACCAACCGAATAAAAACGCCAGCACCGCCGGAGCTAAAAAGACAAATACCAGCGCTACCGGAAACCACTCAAACCCCCACCAATACCATGGCAGCTCTTGCCAGTTAAGAAACACCATAAAGTCGGGTAGCTCTTCGTTGCCATAAACGCCACGATCACCGACCTGGCGCATCAGGTACATGCCCATGGCATAACCCCCCAGGCCAAAGAAAGCGCCATGCCCCAGGGTTAGAAAACCCATGAACCCCCAAACCAAATCAACTGACATGGCCAGCAGCGCATAACACAAGTACTTACCAAACAAATTTAGTTGATAGGTGGATACATGCCACGGGTGATCTGCCGCAAG
>JALZUX010000532.1 GCA_023301405.1 Granulosicoccaceae bacterium
CGCTCACCTGTCGTAAACAAAATCTCACGTACCTGAACAGCCCTCGCTATGCGCTCTTTCTGGGCGGGCACTAACTAAAGTGCCGCTCATTGATCTGCATTAATACTCACCCACAAACAAGTCATACTTCGCCTTTTTTATGGGAAGCAATAATTTTTCTAGCTGGCGCGCTCCATCGCTGAGGCATCGGTTTTTGCCACTCTACACGCCGAGAACTTAAACTCAGGTATTTTACCGTAGGGATCAAGCGCCGGATTAGTCAGCACATTGGCCGAAGCCTCAACGTAGGCAAACGGCACAAAGATCATATCTTCAGCGACGGCCCTGTCAGCTCGAGCCATAATGTTAATCGAGCCGCGGCGGGTTTCTACCGTTATCATCTCTCCCGGCTTTACCTCCATACGTCGCAAAGTCTTTGGATGCAACGACGCATTAGCCTCGGGTTCTGCCCAGTCCAGTACCGCAGCACGCCGGGTCATTGAGCCCGTATGCCAGTGCTCCAACTGCCGCCCTGTAGTCAGGATCATTGGGTATTCAGTGTCTGGCACCTCGGCAGGTGCTGTCACCGAAGCAGGCGTAAACCGTGCACGACCTTCAGGACGCGGGAAGCCGTCGCCAAATACAATTGGCTGACCCGGATCATCTTCTGATAACGATGGGTAAGTCACTGCTGTTTTTTCAAGGCGCTCCCAGGTGATGTTGTTAAACGAGTTCATGGTCATTTTCATTTCCGCAAACACTTGCTTAGGATGTGTGTACATCCAGTTAAGGCCAATGCGCTTAGCAAGCTCTACAGTAATCCACCAGTCTTCCTTTGCCTCACCCGGCGGTGATACCGCTGGCCTGCCCATCTGCACTTGTCTGTTGGTATTAGTCACTGTACCCGTCTTCTCAGGCCATGCAGAAGACGGCAAAATAACATCGGCAAAGTTAGCGGTTTCCGTTAAGAAAATATCTTGTACCACCAGATGCTCCAGCTTGGCCAGCGCATCACGCGCGTGCTCAACATCAGGGTCTGACATCGCCGGGTTTTCACCCAATACGTACATACCGCGAATATCGCCATCGTGAACAGCGTCCATGATTTCAACAACGGTTAAACCCTTTTCGCTATCTATACCTTCTGTGCCCCATACTTCATGGAATGCCGACCGCACACCTTCGTCAGTGACCGACTGATAGTCAGGTAAAAACATCGGCACCAGACCAGCATCAGAAGCGCCCTGCACGTTATTCTGACCACGCAGTGGATGCAGCCCTGAACCCGGACGCCCCACCTGTCCGCACATGAGTGCAAGTGATATCAGGCAACGTGAGTTGTCTGTGCCATGAATGTGCTGCGATATACCCATGCCCCAGAAAATCATTGCTGCTTGCGCACCGGCAAAGGTGCGTGCAACTTCGCGCAGGGTATCGGCATCTATGCCGCAGAGTTCGGCCATTTTCTCCGGTGGAAAGCCTGCCAGATGCTCTTTCATTGCCGGCCAGTTTTCGGTAAAGCCTTCAATGTATTGCTCATCGTATAAGCCTTCTTCCACAATCACATGCATGATCGCGTTCAGCATGGCAACGTCTGTACCGGGGCGAAACTGCAGCATGTGATCGGCATGTCGCTTCAAACCCTGACCACGTGGATCCATCACAATCAGCTTGCCGCCGCGCTTTGAAAACTGCTTAAAGTAGGTTGCTGCTACCGGATGGTTTTCAGTGGGATTGGCACCGATCACAATCGCCACATCGGCGTTTTCAATTTCGTTAAACGTGGCCGTTACCGCACCGGACCCTACATTTTCAAGCAATGCTGCGACCGATGAGGCATGACACAAGCGCGTACAGTGGTCAACATTATTGTGATTAAAACCCTGACGGATAAACTTCTGAAACAAATAAGCTTCTTCGTTTGAACACTTAGCCGAACCAAATCCGGCTACCCGCTTACCGGTATCGTTACGCAGTGTGGTCAGACCATTGGCTGCTGCATCAAGCGCTTCATCCCACGTTGCTTCACGAAAGTGAGTCAATACATTGGATGGATCAACGTTAAGCCCTTTGGCCGGTGCATCATCACGTCTGATCAACGGTTTGGTAAGACGATGTGGATGCGCAATATAATCAAAACCAAAGCGACCCTTCACACACAAACGGTTTTCGTTTGACGGACCATCTATGCCATCGACCCAGGCTATTTTTTCATCCTTAATTTTAAACGACAGTTGGCAACCTACACCACAGTAAGGGCAAACACTTTTTACTTCACGATCAAACGACTGGCTGTCACCAACGCCTTGGTCATCAAGTATGGTTGCCGGCATCAGCGCACCTGTCGGGCAAGCTTGCACACATTCACCACAGGCAACACAAGTTGACGCGCCCATGGGGTCATCAAAATCAAATGTGATTTTTGCATCGTGACCGCGGCCCGACATACCAATCACGTCATTCACCTGCACTTCACGACAAGCCCTGACACACAAGTTGCAGTGAATACAGGCATCAAGATTAACACTCATGGCCAAATGCGATGCATCAAGCAAGGGGACTCTTTCGACTTCAATACTAGGGAAACGGCTTTCAGATACATTTTGCATCTTTGCCATTTTCCAGAAGTGGGATGATTTGTCATGAGCGGTTGCTTGCTGCGGTTGATCAGCCACTAACATTTCGATCACCACCTTACGCGCCAGCACTGAGCGTTCACTTTCTGAACTAACCACCATGCCCTCAGACGGCGTTCTGATACAAGAGGCCGCCAGCACGCGCTCGCCTTCGATCTCTACCATACAAGCGCGACAGTTGCCGTCAGAGCGATAACCACTGGCATCTTTATGACACAGGTGCGGAATCAATGTGCCCTGACGTTTAGCTACTTCCCAGATAGACTCTCCGGGCTCTGCAGTCACCTGGACACCATCGAGTGTAAATTTGATTGAGTCTGACATGGCTTATACCTCTTCCGGAAAGTGTTTCATGGTAAGCAGAATAGGATTCGGCGCCGCCTGCCCTAAACCACAAATGGACGCATCTACCATCACATTGCAAAGCTCCTCAAGCAACGGTTTGTCCCACGAATCTTTTTCCATCAGCTTAACCGCTTTGCCACAGCCCACCCGGCATGGCGTGCACTGGCCACAGCTTTCATCTTCAAAAAATCGCAGCATGTTAAGGGCAGCGTCTTTAACGCTGTCTTTATCAGACAGCACCACAATTGCTGCAGATCCGATAAAGGTTCCGTGCGGCTGCAGGGTGTCAAAGTCCATTGGGATATCATTCATTGATGCGGGCAATAAGCCGGCCGATGGACCACCCGGCTGATAAGCTTTAAACGCGTGACCGTCTGTCATGCCGCCGGCAGCTTCGATCAGATCAGTAATAGTTGAACCGGCTGGTAATAAATAGATACCGGGCTTTTTAACCCGACCTGACATCGAATAACTACGTAAACCGGTTCGGCCGTTTTTCTCAGTGGTATTTAGAATTTCAGGTCCTTCCCTACAAATTCTAGCCACCCAGTGTAACGTCTCGATGTTGTGCACCAGTGTTGGCCGGCCGAAAATCCCGACTTGCGCCACATAAGGCGGACGGTGCCGTGGCAGCCCACGCTTACCTTCAATTGATTCAATCATGGCGCTTTCTTCGCCACAAATATAAGCTCCGGCGCCACGGCGTATTTCTATATACCCCGGCTCAACGAGCCCGGCGCTTTCAAGTGCTGCAATTTCTTTGGCCAGAATATGTAAAACAGCGGGATATTCATCACGCATATAAACATAGCAACGCCTTGCTTCAACCGCCCACGCAGCGATCAGCATGCCCTCTAAAAAAAGATGCGGTGTGCGCTCAAGATAATAACGATCCTTAAAAGTGCCCGGCTCGCCTTCATCACCATTCACCGCCAAATATCGAGGACCGGCTTCAGCACGAACAAACGACCACTTTTTCCCCGATGGAAAGCCAGCACCACCTAAACCACGAAGGCCTGATGAGTTGACAGTGTCCTGAACCTGATCGGGGGTTTGCTTACCACCACGAAGTGCTTCAAGCTCGTTGTAGCCACCTGCCCTTTTGTAAGTGTCAAAGTTTTCGTAAGCCGGTATTTCTGCGTGCGTATCATTAGAGCTGATCGCTTCATCTACTAATTCAACAGTGGCGTGATCAATGTGCTTATGACCGATCTCAAGCACCGGGGCCGTATCACAGCGTCCCATGCACGGTGCACGCAGCACACGAACCTGCGATGGATCCATGCCGTCTTTTAATTTGCTTAACAGTTGCTGAGCACCCGCCAATTCACAGGCCAGCGAATCACACACTCGGATGGTCGTTGCTGCCGGTGGCGCTTCGCCTTCAGGAACCACATCAAAGTGCGCATAGAATGTGGCAACTTCATGCACTTCAGCCTGTGACAGCCGCATTTCTGCAGCCAGAGCGTATAAGTGCTTAGCCGATAAATGCCCGAACTTGTCCTGTATCAGGTGCAAGTGCTCGATCAATAGATCAGCGCTGCGGGGCTTATCACCCAGCAAGTTGCACACATCTGCCAGAGCGCCGTCGTCCAACTGGCGTCCTTTCGGGGTTGAACGTCCTTTTCCGCGCCCTGATTTCCAGACGCCCGGTTTCAGCTCTGCCACTACCATTTGGTTACTCCAACGTTATTGCGGGTATTTTAATTTCGTATCTGACCGCAGCCTAATCATAAAAACAAATCAATTTTTCAGATGATACGATTTGTTTTCATTATGACAATGGCTGCAATCATAGACCAGGTACCCCAAAAGATGCCCAAT
>JALZUX010000533.1 GCA_023301405.1 Granulosicoccaceae bacterium
CATCATCACGATACTGGCCGGGGCCAGAAACTGAACAATTAGATAGCTGCTAAGGCCGCTTGAACTGCTCACCTGAGTAGCTGGTAGCTGTGTGAATTGTTCGATAGCTGCCAGAAAAAGCCAGCCAAATATCAGTTGTAATAGAGCAGCGGCGATCCATGCAAATGGAGAACGCAACAGCACACGAATTTCGTGAAATGTAATGATCTTTATCATGCTGCTTCGCCCATAACGGACGCTGTGGGTTGGGTGTTTGTTGTTAATTGACTGAAGATGCGTTCCAGGTGGTTTTTGACCAGTGTTACTGAAAGCATCTGCATGCCGCATGCAAGTAGTGCTTCACCAATGAACTCTGTTGAGGTTACTTTGCCATTGGACTCTGTGGTTAACAACCAGCGTTGAGGGTCAACAGGGCAGGCAGCCAAGACTCCCGGAATGTTAAGCAGGTCTGTTTGTTTGGCCGCCTGCTGTAGAACCACCTCGTAGGTCGTGTGGTGTTGGCTATCCAGTTGGTCGATCGGCATATCCAGTAATTTGCTGCCGCCGTTGATTACTACCACCCGGTTACACGCTGCCTGGACTTCAGTCAGTAAATGGCTAGAGAACAGAGTGGCTTGGTCGTGGTGAATATTTTTGATCAGATCGCGCATTTCCATAAGTTGGGCCGGGTCTAGCCCGTTTGTCGGTTCATCAAGAATGAGCAGCTTGGGTTTGTGAATCAGCGCTTGCGCCAGATTGACGCGCTGTTGGTAGCCATGTGACAGGTTGCCTATGATTCTTTTGCGCACATCGCCCAGGCCGCATTTTTCAATGACCAATTCGATAGCACTTGGAATTTCCCGTTTGGGAATTCGGCGTATTTGGGCGGCGAACACCAGGTATTCGGTGATCGTGAATTCTGGGTAAATTGGCGGCTTGTCAGGCGCGTAGCCCAAAAACTGGCGTGCGTGAACTGGATTTCTTTGTAAGTCAGCGCCGGCAATGCTCACTGTGCCACTGCTAGGTGCTAGAACTCCGGCGATCACTTTAAGTAGCGTGGATTTGCCGGCACCATTGAGTCCCAGTAGGCCTAGCGTGTCGCCGGCGCTCAGGTTTAAGTCCATGGCGTGCAAGGCCGCAGTTTCGCCATAGCTAACCTGTATAGCGGTGGCTTGCAGCAGGCAATGCGATGTGTCAGCGCACATGAACGTCTCCAGTGCTAAGAGGATATGAAAAAGACTCGGTAGGCGCGCGTCGTAAAGAATTAGCTCGATGGGTCAGTTTGGAGCCCTGACTTTTGGAGGTGTTTTGGCGATGCGTGAGACCCACACTAGATATATAGTCGATTCTGAGTGGTTTTGTGGTCGGGATGAGGGATTCCGACGGGTATTGGCCTTGTTACTACAGGCACAAAAAAGCCCGGTGGTCCGGGCTTTTAAAAAAACAGCAAAATCATCAGTTTACTTGATTTTGGCTTCTTTGTAGCTCACATGCTTGCGGACAACGGGATCAAACTTTTTGATTTCCATTTTGCCTGTCATGGTGCGCTTGTTTTTTGTTGTGGTGTAGAAATGTCCTGTACCTGCCGAGGACACCAGTTTGATTTTGTCTCTCATGATTTCTCCCTAGACCTTTTCGCCGCGCTTGCGCAATTCGGCAAGCACTGTATCAATACCTTTTTTGTCAATAATGCGCATGCCATTAGAAGACAATTTTAAGGTCACGTATTTCTTTTCGGCCTCTACCCAGAAACGATGAGTATGGAGGTTCGGCAGAAACCTGCGACGTGTTCTGTTTTTCGCATGAGATACATTGTTACCGCTCATTGGGCGCTTTCCGGTAACCTGACAAATTCGGGACATGTGCTTCTCCGCACTTAATAGACGCTGAACTCCCTAGTATATGCAAAATTGATGGTATTTCCAATGCCCAAATACAGACAGGTGCCGAATGAACGGTAAAAAGTTGCTAAATTCGCTTGAAACTGCCGGATTAAACTTGGTTTCAGTGGTTGAAGCTGCCGATATTCAGGATTTATCCGTACCTGATGATTGTGTGGCTTTGTTGATGATTGGTAACGCCGGTGGTGATTTGTGGCGGAAACTGCCACCCGCGTACTTAAATCGAGAGAACCCGATCGATGAGTATTCAGTGGAAATAGTAGAGCGTTCGCTGAGTCAGCTATTTCCAGATAGCGATTGGAAAATTTTGTATCCAGCCTCAACAAAAGAGTCGCCAATGCTAAACCTTCAGAAGCTGGGGCGTCTGGCTGGCTGGCACAACGACTCGCCTCTGGGTAGCGGAATTAACACAGCCCATGGTTTGTGGTTTGCGTATCGGGTAGTTGTTGCGTTGTCGCAGCCGTTAGTGCTCAAGGCCCGGCCGGTTGGAGAATCGCCGTGCGTCTCTTGCGTTGACACGCCTTGCGTTGCCGCTTGCCCGGCGGCAGCATTGGCTGTTGGGGAAAGTCCAAATCTTGAGGCTTGTGTGCAGTACCGAACATCGGTAGATTCTGCGTGCGCTCACAACTGTATCGCCCGGGTCAGCTGTCCGGTAGCCCCCGAGTGGCGTTACAGCGATGATCAAATCTCTTATCACTACGGCCGATCATTGTTGTCATTGCGAGAATGGGTGGCGGGTAGGGGGTGATTGCCCAACCTTGATTGAACCGGCACCCTGGCAACCAAGTCTGGTAACTTACCGTTTTCAACCCACCACCAAGAATTAATTATGGATATCGTTTTTTTAACTGATTTACGCGTCGACACGGTTATTGGAATCTACGACTGGGAGCGGAAGATTCAACAAACGGTGGCGATCGATCTGGAGATGGGCACAGATATCAGCCGTGCGGCGGCGACTGACGATATTGAGTTTACGCTTAACTACGAAAGTATTTCAAACCGGCTACGTAAGTTTGTTGAGGACAGTCGTTTTGAATTAATTGAAACCATGGCTGAAAAAATAGCCGCCATTGTCCTTGATGAATTTTCAGTCCCGTGGGTTAAAGTGACCCTGCATAAGCCGGGCGCTATCAAAGGGGCTAAAGATGTGGGGGTTATTATTGAGCGTGGCAAGCGCTTAAGCTGACCTGAATTAACCAATGAGCAATAT
>JALZUX010000534.1 GCA_023301405.1 Granulosicoccaceae bacterium
AATTCATCCAAACAGAATGTAATTGCCAATGAGAATCATTCGTATTACAATTCCCATTCAATTTTGGGAACTATACTCATGAAAAACTTCGTAACTCCCCTGCTTGTCACTGCTGCACTGGCCCTACCAGGCATTGTTACCGCTGACGTCAACGTGTATTCCTATCGCCAGGCGTTTTTAGTTGACCCTGTTTTTGATGCCTTCACAGAAGAAACCGGCATTAAGGTCAATACTATTTTCGCCAAAAAAGGTCTTATCGAGCGATTGCGACGTGAAGGTCGCAACAGCCCGGCAGACCTTCTACTGACCACAGATAGCGGTCCATTGAACCTGGCTATGTCTGGCAATTTAACTCAGGCCGTTGACAGTGAATTACTAAACACTAGAATTCAGCCGGAATTTCGAGACCCGAATGGCCACTGGTTTGGTATATCAAGCCGGGCACGAATAATTGTCACGTCTAAAGATCGGATAGCAAAAGGTGAAGTCAGCAGTTATGAAGACCTTGCCAGCCCCGAATTAAAAGGCAAAGTGTGCACTCGCAGCGGCAAACACACTTACATGATCGCGCTCACTGCATCGATCATTGCACATGCCGGTGAAGATTCAGCAAACGACTGGCTACAAGGTGTAAAAAACAACCTCGCGCGGAAACCACAAGGCAACGACCGAGCGCAAGTCAAAGCAATCAAAGAGGGAGAATGTGATGTTGCCGTCATCAATAGCTATTACATGGGCAGTATGCTTGCTGATGATGAGCAACAACACTGGGCAAACTCAGTTAACGTTGTTTATCCAAACCAAAGTGACCGTGGCACGCATATGAATATCAGCGGAGTCTCTTTAACTGCAGCATCACCAAATCGTGCAGAAGCAATTCAACTGATCGAATTTTTAGCTGATACTGAAGCTCAACAGATTTATGCCGAAAAAAATCATGAGTTTCCAGTCAACTCAGCCGTTGCACCTTCCGCGTTGGTTGCTTCGTGGGGAGAATTTACCGGCGATACTTTAGGCCTTGCTGAGATAGCAAAGCATCGCGCTACCGCGGCAAAAATTGCTGATCAAGTCGGGTATGATCAGTAGCAATTGCATAAAGGGTGACTGACGGAATAAACACCGTCAGTCACTCACTTTTTATGCAACCACCTATTAACTGCCCTAAATAAAAACCTCTGTACCGATAGAAACCTGGTTACATTTCTGCGCCACAACTTGTGCAGTACACTGCTTATCACGGTTACAGAAGGTTAGGCAGGAAATGCATACATAGTAAGCAAACAAGAAATCCATACAACACACTACCTTAACAAAATCGCAAAGCGACTGAATAAATCCCTTGAGGATCTGACTGGCCTAAACGCTATTGGCTTTCACATGATCGAAGTAAAACCCGGACACGACTCTACTGAGTTCCGCATGCATTACTACGAGGAAGAATGTGTTTACATTCTGCAAGGCGAAGCCAAGCCTTTAATCGACAGCTCTATAGCTAGGGTAGCTGCAGGGGATTTTATTGGTATCGTGCCAGTGGAGAAGCCCACAAACTAACCAACACCGGCATCGCTACCCTTAAATGCATTGTGGTAGGTCTACGCCTTGATCATGACACCGGGAGCTACCCTACCAGAGGTAAACGAATTTACCGCCACCGAAACAAGCCTTGGGATCTCGTCGACATCACAGCGATACAGAATCCCCAAGCTCTGGTAACAAATAACAACACCCGACTTCCTGGGTAATCTAGTAAATTTACCGGTTCAGAAAAGGCGCTGCAAGACGGTATTCAATAGTGCTACCGTCATCAGCCAAAAACCGAAGTTGTACCCACCTGCCCTGCTCGTCATACCAAACATCAGAGTTGAGCCCACCGCTGTAGCGGTAGCGCGTAGAACTAATTTTACTACCACTCACACGCAGTATTTCCTTTCCTACTTCTGTGAGTTTGTATCGATTGGCGCGACCGGTCAGTGTATTAAAAAACCTATTGTCGTCTAACACACCCGGATGCCAATGATTACTGGTGTACGCCAGAGATGCAGCTGATCTATTGCCTTTCATATCGTGCAGCACCTGTTTGCTACCTTCTGCTTTCAGCGTTGCCTTTTTGGTTTTACCCATTTCAACGACAACTATCTCAACCGATTGCAGCCTACCACCCTGCCATTGCTCTTCGGCACGATAGCGATACCTAAACACCGGCACCCTCATGATGGTCACGACGATTCGGGATTCCATCATCACCTGCAAGCCAGATTCTCCGTGATTAAATTCCAGTGTGTGTTGACCTACTGCTTTATTGTTGCGAAATATGTCGTACTTTACAGAGGCACCATAGGCAGATTCGGGCGCCAACACATCAAAGGTCTGCCCGGACGATAAGGCTTGAGCCGTATTGAGCACACTGAAAATTGTAAAAATCAGCAGCATTCCGTGAATGATTTTACTCACTACAATTACTCTTCAATTTCTATCCCATCTTATACGGCCAATTGACGGTTCCAGACTGTAACTTTCCATTAAATCTGCCGCTAATTGAGACAATGTTTCACCTTCACCTAAACAGGTTCACAGCAGATTCGTAATTATCAGAACCGACCATTACCCGATAAATAACTTTGAGCCCGCAACCCACTCGGCGCTGAATCGACAAATGTAAAAGAGATCACTCCTTGAAACGCGCACCAATACGACTGTTGTCTGTACTTTTTATCAGCTTGCTGTGCTTTACGCTAGTGATACTTGCCATTAGCAACATGGTGACGTCGACCTCAGCGTACGATGCGCCGGGCAGATTATCAGCCAGGTCCTATTCAGCCCATTGCGCTGAATTTCCCAACAGCTCATACTACCAAATTCCGCCAACAACCCGTTCTGCCAATCCGGAAAACTGGGTTCAAATAATCAGAACCGCCCAGCCTTACGATGAGATTCTGTTGGCTGATGGGCTTTACCCACTTGAGCAATACTCTGTTGTTCTGAATCAGCCAATCACCCTTCGCAGCGCCTCTGGAAATAATCAGGCAGTCGTCATTGAAGGCAAAGGCTACGGCGTAGATGCCGAAGCATTAATGATCCTAGCAGACGATGTTCATATAGCAGACCTGACTGTGCGTAATGTCAGGGATCATGCCATTTCAATAAAAGAGGGCTTCGCTAGAACTGTTATTTACAACGTCGACCTTATAGATATTGGTACACAACATATTAAGGGCAACCGCATGGGACCTGATGGTGTCATCGCCTGCTCACAGATCGGTTACACAAAAACCGGTGGTAAAGGTGACTACAACTCCGCAATTGACCTGCACGGCGCCGTTAACTGGAGCATTAAGGACAATACCATCTACAATATTTATGGCGATGGTAGCGGATGCATAGTTGACACCCGGTGCGGCACTTTATACCCCGGGGGTGAACCAGCGATTTTATTGTGGAAGGACTCACGCGATAACATTATCGAACGCAATGCCATTATTGATTCCTACCGTGGCATTACACTGGGGCTGAATACCCCTTATACCGGGGGTACCGTCAGAAATAATTTCATCTGTCGCAGCAATCCCGGCCGTGATCTCCCTGGTGGGTATATCGACGGCGACGCCGGTATAAGTCTGCTGAGTGCAAGTGATGTCACCGTCGAAGGAAACACGCTGATCCTACCCGGTGACTATCAGGGTCACATTGAAATCAAAAACGCGACCGGCATCAGTGTTAAAAACAATACCATGTCTGAAGCGGTATGGAACAAAGGTAATGCAGAGTATAATGGATGTCATAGCGCAAGCTGCCAGGACCAACAATTCGGCAATACGACTAACGCTATATTTTCTAACCTCGATTGCCAATCGGTAGACGCACTTGCTGTGGCTTCATTAGCGGCACGGGAAGATAGTTTCACACTAGCAGAAATAAAACTGGCCGCTCTCGAACTCAGGATGATCACCCGCGACTACCCACTCAACAACAGAGAACAACTATTCAAACAGTGGGAAAAACGCTTGCTGCACAACCAACAATTGAGTGGTATTGAACTGCTGACGCGCAGTACGAATGTAAAAATAAACCTGTTAAAGCGCAAGCTACTTTCAATAATCTATAACAGATAAGGGTTTTTTTTAATTGTCCTTTGCGTCCGCTTGAGACGCCGTTGCATTCATAAAACCCCTGAATGTTAGGGCCCGATCAAATCACCGGGCAACTTTATGCCAAGGGTCAACAGCAAAGATGACAATGTTTTGCCGTGCACGTCCAGACATAAACCGTCATTGACACCACCTTCAAGCGCATTATCAATCACAAAATTCAGTGCAGGCAACTTGGGTAATTCATAACGAATCACTGAACTCGCCCGCTTAGGTGACAACAGAGCCAGCACCTTGGCACCTGAAACTTGTTCAATCAGGTAAGGATACACTTCAGCTCGATACGGGATCAGTGAAATGTTAGACCGGTTACCTTTGTCACCGGCACGGCTGTGCGCCACCAAATGCAAAGGGACCAATACCAGGATCGCTGAATCGTTCATGGGTGCACTTCCATAGCATGGGTGTTTTCCTCTACCCTGACACGGTCGACCAGCACCGATGCGGTAGACACCTGTGGCGTAACAGATTGCCGCACACCACCATCAGCCGACGGACCGCAACCGTACAACGCCAGCACTTCATCAGCGACCCGTTGTGCGGTCGTTTACGAGGCGGAACGAATTGCCGCGCGCAATCGGTATTCGTTATTATCCGGTAGCGTCTGAGAATCAAAGCGGCTGCTGTCATCGCTATCGTGCACAGTACCTGACCTGATAATTTCCACCCGGCATGGTTCGTCAATGCCTAGCCACACCAACCTCTTACGAACAGTATCAGCG
>JALZUX010000535.1 GCA_023301405.1 Granulosicoccaceae bacterium
TCAAGCACCAGTGACCCGCCAATGACAACAACAACTGCCATCGCTACCCCGGTTAAACTGTCAACAATCGGTACCATCACTTGTGCGAATCTGGCAGCCGTCAAGTGTGTTGCCAGGTTAGTAGCTGCTTTTTCTGTGTATAAAGAGAAGTTCACACTCTGGCGATCCATGCTCTGGACGGTTTTAACGCCGTGTATCGCCTCTGCTAAAGCGCCGTTGGTGACCGAATTTGACTCATGTGCCGCCATAAAGGCCACGCGTGCTCGTGGTAACCAATAGATACGTACTATTAATAGCACGGGCAACACCGCCAGGGTTAGAAGGCCCAGTTGCATGTTCAGGTACAGCATTGAAAAGACAATACCAACTAGCAGTACAATATCGCCAATTGATATGACAGATGTTTCCAGGAATTCCTGCATCGCATTGACGTCTCCCTGTAACCGGGACATAAGGCGTCCGGTTTCTGTTTTGTCCATGAATGACAATGACACATACTGCAGGTGAGAGAACATTGCTTCGCGAATATCGAAAAGTACTTTTTCTGCAGTTCTCCCGACGATATTTTCCTGTAAATAACTGGCGCAAAAATTAACAACAATGACACCGGCAAACAGCAGTAACGAGGTCATAAGTACCGACCGATCACCGCCAGTTGTGCTTAAGCCGTTGTCGATCGCATGTTTAATGATCAATGGGATGACAAGCTGTGTGGCGGTAAATACCAGTACCGCGATAACGGCGAAAACTACTTCACGACGGTAAGGTTTAACAAAGTGCCAAATACGCTGAATGACACGGGGATCAAAAACTTTGCCGAACATTTCCTCGTCAACTTTATGCGACCCCACAACAGCGTGGGGTGGCCGTTTAGCGGGTGAATCAACGGTGTGGGGCTCAATGGTTTCAGATGCTGATTGTTCAAGTTCAGGCCGGGGAGACATTAATTTTGCTCCGTGAATGGTGAGGGGTTAATTTGTAGCTCGTAAAGCGCGTGGTATCTCCCTTGTAGTGCTAGTAATTGTTCGTGGCTGCCTGATTCGACGATGACGCCTTTATCAATGAATAATATTTTGTCAGCATGCATAAGTGAACTGAGTCGGTGGGCCACAATAATGGTTACGCGCTCTGCAGCGCCTGTTTGTATTTCTTCACGAATACGGCGCTCGGTTGTCGCATCGACCGCTGCAGTTGAATCATCGAACACTAGTACGGCAGGTTGCAGCAGTAAGGTACGAGCAATAGACATTCTTTGTTGCTGCCCGCCAGACAAAGACGCTCCACGCTCTCCAACCACTGTACGATAGCCGTCTGGCAGATCCATGATATACCGATGCAACTGTGCTGATTCACTTGCTCGCTCGATGCGCATATCACGCGCCCAGGGATCTCCGTAGGCAATGTTGTTCTCAAGGCTTGTAGTAAATAAAAAGCTCTCTTGCTGTACCACTGCCACTGCTTGTCGAAGTGACTGTAGTGTTACTGATCTAATATCTTGCCCGTCTATCGAGATAGATCCGCTCGAGACATCGTAAAACCGTGGGATTAACTGAGCAATAGTTGTTTTGCCACTACCCGGTGGGCCCATAATGCCAATGGTCTCGCCTTTGTGTGCTTCAAAGCTGATGCCGCTTAACGCCGAGCGATTGGTGATGCCCGGGTAACTGAAGTCAACGCCGTCAAAGCGTAGTTGGCCTGAACTTAGTTTAAGGGGCAGGGCGTCTGCTGCATTAGCGACCTCTGGCTTTAGATCAAGTAACTTAAAGACACGGGCGCCGCAAGTTGATGCCCTGGCAAACGAGTTCACCAGTAACCCCAGTTGGCGAACCGGCATTTGAAGAATGGTCATGAATGTCAGGAACGAAGCAAGTGTGCCTACGCTAATTTCACCGGCGATCACTTTACTGCCACCGAACCACAGCACCAGCCCCATTGCGATAAAAAACGAAAGTGTCATCACACTTGAGCTTTTAACCCTGATTTGGACACGGCTCTGTGCCAGTGACAGCGCCGATGCCGATGTACGGGCGAACTTGGCGATCTCGTGGTTTTGGCCTGCAAACGCTCTAACCACTCGAATGCCACCGAGGTTTTCTTCCATTACTTTACCTAAGTCCGATAGCCGTTCCTGAAGTTGAAGCCATGTGACCCTGAGCTTGAGTCTGGCGGTAGATGACTGCCAGGCAACAAAGGGCACAAAGCTCAGCGCCATCATGCCCAGTACAACATCTGTTGACAGCAGCAGGTAACCACCGGCGCCGATTAACACGCTAAGGAGTACTACTCTGACTAGCCCGGTAGAGAAAAACACTCGCATACCCTCTACATCAAGCATGCCGGTGGTGATTAGATCGCCGGAGTGCACACGGTCATGAAAACCAAAGTTCAGTGATTGAATTTTTTGGTAGTAGGCCAGCCGCAACAGGTAACCCGTATGGTGTCCAACGGACTCTGCAAAGTAGTTTTGTGCGGTCGTAAAGATGCCGCGCAGAATCCATACACCAAGTACCATCCACGCTGTTGTCCAGAGTCCGGCCCGTGCTTCGTCTAAGGTATTCCCGCCAGCGGATAGGTTGGCACCTGTGAGCAGCTGTTGTGATTGATCAATGGCTTGCCCCAACAGAACCGGGATGAGCAGTTGCAGAGATGCCGCGATGATTGTGGACACAATCGCTATTGCCACCAGCCACGGTGTCCGAAACGCGTAGCTGGTAATTCTGGCAATGGCTCCAAGGCCGCGGTTGAGCCCGATCTGGCCGTAGGTTCGAGCCAGTTCATCAGGGTTAAATTGACTGGCTGATCGTTCGGTGTTCACTAGTGTGCCTCACTGCCGTGGCAATAATGTGTTGCTATGACGAAGAACCAAACATTCTACACAAATATGGGGGTAAGTCTCAGGCAGGATTTCTTCGGCGGAAGCACTCTTGGTAAACTGGCGCTATGCAACGGACAACGGGCAGTTGGAAGGCAGCGTTGGTAACGGCAAAAGTATATTGAGTATGGGATATTTGGCGGTACAAACCGAATAGCCTTGGTGATTCCGCTGCCCAAAGATCATCGATTCAGAAGAGGGTAAGTGTATTGAAAAACATCTGGTGTATACGCTTACGGGTTTAAGCGTTGCGTTAAACGTCAAGTCGATTCTAACAAAGTATACCGATTTGGCCCATAACTCGCTTGTGATCGACTTAAACTGCCTTTTGCTCAATTTTACGAGACACAAACGTTAAACACATTACGCGTCAGGTTTATGGTGTGAATTTGGTGTGAACTCGATGCGTATGATTGTGAAATCGGATCGCTAAGGCTTGGCAAGCACAAATCACACGGACACACACACTTCGCGCACACAGGAGTTTGTGATCGCCGCATCCACGGTAACCCGTTTTTGGGCGGTGATTGCTGTTGCCGTTAACTGATCTACACTATTCTAAAACCGTTTTTGTATGAGAGACACATGGAATGAAAAGAGCGTCTATATTGGCTGGGCTTCTAGTGATTGCTCTATCGGCTTGTAAAAAGCTGCCGCTCGCGGAAAAACTTCACCGGGAGAAAGTCTGTCAGGGCATCGCAGAGCCCGGCAACAAGGATCAATTCAACAGTTGCCTGGATGCCGAGTGGGTATACGAGAAAGAGTAAACCATACCGACGCTGCCAGCCTTATGCGCTTACAGAAACACCTATAGTAAGCCCCCACTCGATAGCCGATTCGACTCAGATCAGGTCAGGT
>JALZUX010000536.1 GCA_023301405.1 Granulosicoccaceae bacterium
GAAACAATTCCCCAGCGGCCACTGGTGGCGGTTCACGAACAGGTTCTTGGGCACCGGTGTGAGATTTTGAGTCAGATTTTCGATTAACATTGTCTACTAGTTGTTAACGAGATTGATTGTAATAGCTGGCCAAAAAACTGCACCCGCGGTAGTTTCTCGGACTGTTAACTAACCTTGTGACTGCTTCCTATGTATTAGTTAGCCAATGTGTTGACTGGTAATTTTTGCTACGTCCTGCGTTATCCTCTGTTGTGGCTCCACCTTTATTCCCATCAGCTTAGAACTTGCCTGAACAACGGCGCGGAAATTGCTGTCGTATACCCTTGATTTCGCGCAGTGGCTCCGGCTTCTGATCTGGCGTGGCTAACAAACTGGGGATCGAATTGACCGATCTGGTTTCGATTGTGGGTAAAGCAAAAATTACAACGCAGCGCACAGCGGTGGACACGGCGCGCGAGTCTATTCTCTCGCAATCTGCGGCATTGGCCAGTATTGCGGGTGGACTGGGCAGCGAGTTTGATGATGCGATAAATCTGATTGTGGCTTGCACCGGCCGAGTTATCGTTATCGGAATGGGTAAGTCGGGGATTGTTGGTCAAAAAATTGCCGCAACGCTTGCTTCCACAGGAACCCCTGCCTTTTACATTCATCCGGCAGATGCGATTCATGGCGACCTTGGCATGATTACCCCTCAAGATGTGGTGCTACTGATTTCTAACTCGGGCGGTACTGAAGAGGTTGTTAAGCTACTGCCATCGATAAAATATTTTGGTAACAAGATCATTAGCCTGGTCGGTCGACGTAATTCCAGTATTGGTGATTCTGCCGACGTCACGTTGGTGTTACCGGTGGAGAGAGAAGTGTGTCCCCATAATCTGGCCCCGACTACCTCAACGCTGGTAGCGATGGCGGTTGGTGATGCGCTTGCTGTCACGTTGATGAAAGTAAAGAATTTTGAATCTGCTGACTTCGCCCATTTTCACCCTGGTGGAATGCTCGGTCAGAGTTTGCATTCTCGTGTTCGCGATGTCATGCGTGCAAATGATATTCCGCTATGTGTGCCTGACGATGATATATCGACAGCGGTTATGGCGATGACTTCATCGCGTCTGGGTTTAGTGGTAATTCATAAAGATCAGCGGGTGGTCGGAATATTTACTGATGGCGACTTGCGACGGGCAATGTTAGCGGAAGGGGATGTTTTGTCGGCTTCAGTGGGGGAGTACATGTCTCCTAATCCAGTTTGTGTAACTGCGGATGATTTGATTAAAGATGCCGAAGCTCTGATGCGAGAACATAAGGTGAGGGCGCTTATTGTGGTGTCTACGCGCGAAAGTGAGCAAGAAAAAATATGCGGCGTATTAGAAATTTTCAGTAGTAGCAGTGTATGACGTCGATGATCCGAATTTTTGTTGCCTTATTAACTGTATTGTCGGTTTCAGCCTGCACAACAAGGCCTGCTGAGTATCGCCAAGATGCGAGTGTTCAGGCGAGTAGATCCACTGACGACAACAAGTTGAGTGTAATCGCTTCAGCTGTAATTGGCAGACCGACTACTTACGTAGATCAGGCCACCGGTTTGAGTACCGAGATTATTGTTGAATCAGAGTACTTCAGTGCTAATGGTCGTATTTGTCGCCGATTTATAGAGCGCGGGGCGACAAGCGATAGTAGTCAATACGGACTTAGCTGTAACGGTGGCAATGGCTGGGTAAAAATACCCGTAGAATCCTTTGCCGGTTAGGTTAATTGCTCAGGTGCATGACGCTTAAACGCTGAAAAATATGACGACAACAACCAATAGCTTCAAACAGGAAAGCGCCCTCACGATACAGTGCAGAGTGGTTTTTGCATTGATTATGCGAGAGGTGAAGTCTCGTTACGGGCGGCGACAGTTAGGTTTTCTTTGGGCCTTGTTGGAACCGATGCTTTTTATTGGGTTGTTTATCGGTTTGTTCTATCTGATGGGGCGCAATAGTCAGTCGGGCATACCTACACCGCTGTTTTTTGTGACTGGCTTTACACCATTTTTTTTGTTTAAAGATTTGTATCCGCAGGTGGCGACGTGCGCTAAAGGCGCTAATACCCTTCTAATGTTCCCGCAGGTATCACGTACCGATATTATATTGTCGTCGGTAACCCTGACGTCGCTTTTATCATTGGCTGTGATGTGCATATTTCTGGGGATTTGCTATGCCGCTGGATATGAATTTCAAATGCAGCGAACTTTGCAAGTACTAGGAGCGCTGACTCTACTGATACTGCTTGCTACCGGTGTGGGTTTGGTTGTTGGAGCTTTTACAATAAAGTATGAGTTTGTAGCTTCCTTAGCGGGTGCATTTTTAGGCAGGCCGTTGTTTATGTCATCTGGTTTGTTTTTCACCGCTGACATGGTACCTGCGACAGCAAGGGATTACCTACTATATAACCCGATATTGCATTGTATTGAGTTACTACGGTCTGCGATGTTTGAGAGTTTCGAAAGTCGTTATGTTGATCTTCCGTATGTTGTGTACTTTGTGCTTATTTTAAATGCATTCGGCTTGATGTTGCTGGGTGTATTCGATCGGCAGCGGCGCTGATGATTTCCCTGGAAGCGGTCAGTAAAACCTATAAGGTCGGTTATAAAAAAAACCGTGTACTTGATAATATTTCTTTCACTTTTCCGCACTTAAAGAGCGTCGGCATTCTGGGGGCGAATGGTGCAGGAAAAAGTACCTTAATAAGGATTATTGGCGGAGCAGAGAAACCCGATAGTGGCAGAGTAATTCGAACCAGTAGATTGTCTTGGCCAATGGGCTACTCAGGTGGATTTCAAGCCAATTTAACGGGCAGGGAAAATGCTAGATTTGTTGCCCGAATATACGGTGCCGATTTTCGAATAGTCGAAAAAAATACCATTGAGTTCTCTGAGCTTGGAAAATACTTTGATCAGCCTCTGGCCAGTTATTCTGCAGGAATGCGCTCACGTTTTGCTATGGCTGTCAGCTATGCGCTGGACTTCGAATATTACCTGGTTGATGAAGCGTTAGAAACTGGTGATGCACGTTTGAAAGAGAAATTCAGGCAAGTGTTTAAAGAACGGCGGCAGACGTCGTCGGTGATATTGGTCTCTCACAACGAAACTACAATTCGCCGCAATTGTGACTGTGCGGCGGTGCTGAATGATGGAAAGCTTCACTATTTTGAAAAACTGGATGATGCCTTTTTGATGTATCGAAAAATACTATTTACAGAGACGGCGGCATGAACCCGGTTAGCCTTAGGATAATGCTGGCTGCAGTTGTGCCGGTTTTCATGGCGTTTGTCTACTTTGGCCTAATTGCATCAGACAGATATGTCTCCGAGTCAAGTGTGGTGATTCGTAGTGGTGGTGGCGCGTCAGCGGGTTTTTCGCTTGGTGGCTTGTTGCCTTTGCCCAGTTCTGGAAGTCAAGATGTTTTGGTGGTGGCTGATTACATTGCCTCTGCCGAAATGGCAGCGCATCTGAATGAAAAATTTAACCTTGTCACTCATTACTCCAATAGCGATGTGGATTTTGTCTCTCGTTTGTCTGCCAGTGCCAACACTGAAGACTACTACGAATACCTGCAAGGCATGATTAGTGTGGTCTACGAAGAAACAAGTGAAATCATTTCTATCCGTGTGCGAGCCTTTGAACCTCGAATAGCGCATGACGTAAATCGTGAAATTATTGCCAAAAGTGAGGAGCTGATAAACCAGTTGTCTGAAAGAATGGCGCAAGATACGCTTGGGCAGGCCCAGCAAGAGGTTCGACTGGCGCTGGATAATGCAAAAGACGTCAGTACTCGTTTATCAACCTTTGCACTGGATAATAATGCACTTGATCCCGGCGTGGAAACCAGTTCTATTTTTGGTGTGATTGGTACGATGGAAGGAAAGCTTTCGGAAGCAAAAGCACTTTACTCTGAGAAATCTGCCTATCTGCGTGAGTCATCGACTGAGATGCGAGCAATAAATAACCGCATAGCTGGTTTGCAGCAGCAGTTGAGTCTAGAACGTAAGCGTTTGGCTAATCCCAGTGGTGACGGCATGGGGCAGGTATTTGAAAACTACAAGCCTTTGCTAGTTGAGGATGAGCTTGCTAGACAACGTTATGCAGCGGCGTTGGCTTCCTTAGAAGCAGCGCGCGCTGAATCTCAACAAAAAAAGCGTTATCTGGCTACTTTTGTTAACCCGAACATTCCAACTTCATCAACTGAACCGGATCGTTTTACCGATGCCATTAGTGCGATTTTGGTGACACTACTACTCTACGCAATTTTTGCCTTGAGCAGGGCAGCGGTAAGGGAGCATATTGACTTTGCCACATAATAAACACTCAACAAAAAGGTTGAAAATTTTGGGCCGTATGTTGTTGGCTGTCCTTGCAATGGCAGTGATTCCCGGTGGGCTGCAGGCTCAGCAAGTTAGTGAGATCGAGGTGGCTGTTCCTGATAGCAGTCATAGCGAATTATTGGAGAATCAAAATAGCGGACAACTGGATCAAATTCGACGTTCAGTAAAACCGTTTGGCCATTCGCTGTTTACTGGTGGGTTTGGTCATTCAGAGAATAACGGATTGAATGCCGACTATCTGGTTAGTACCGGCGATAGAATATCGATTCGAATCTGGGGAGCAACCTCTTTTGAATCAGTTCAAGTGGTGGATACTCAGGGCAATATATTTATTCCAGATGTTGGTCCTGTCAGTTTGGGTGGCGTACCGAACCGATCGGTGAACAGTACTGTGAAGTCAGCGATAGCGAAAGTCTATACCAACGATGTCGAGGTCTATACCAACCTTCTTACAGCCCAGAGCGCAGGCGTTTACGTAACAGGTTTTGTACAACGGCCAGGGAAGTATGCCGGAGTACCTTCCAGCTCAGTGCTTGATTTCATTGATAAGGCTGGAGGCATTGACGCTGACAGTGGCAGTTTTCGACACATTGAAATCTTAAGAAAGTCGAAGATAATCGCTACTGTTGATCTTTATGAGTTTATCCAGGCTGGACAAATTCCGGAAATAGTATTCAAGGAAGGCGATACGATCGTAGTAAGGCCGTTAATGAATACAGTTTATGCACAGGGTGAGGTGGTAAAGCCGTTCCGGTTCGAGTTTTCGGAGCAGGGTATCCTGGGGCGGGATATTGTTGCCTTGTCTGGTCCTCGGGCTGGTGTGACCCACGCGGCGATTAGTCAAGTTAGTAACGGGCAAAGTGTTTTTGAATACGTGACGCTTGATGAATTTAGTCAAATGAATATTGGTGATGGTGATGTGGTTTCGTTCAAGTCTGATTTGAGGGAAAAAAATATCACGATCAACATAGGCGGTTCATTTAACGGTCCTTCAGCAATTACAGTTAGCCGTACAGCAACTTTGCGACAAGTGCTTGATCTGATCGAGGTTGACGCATCGTTGAGTGCGTATGAAAGCATTTTTATTAAACGTAAGAGTATTGCTGAGCGTCAAAAGATTTCAATTAAAGAAAGTTTGCGGCGTCTTGAGTCTGAGTTTCTGACTGCCTCATCGAGTACTGACGGTGAATCAAAAATTCGTGCACAGGAAGCACAATTGATTTCTGACTTTGTCAATAAGGGGTCGTTGGCTGAGCCGCAAGGAACGCTGGTTGTTGTTCAAAAAAATGGTGTGGCGGATATCATCCTGCAAAATGATGACACTATTTTTATTCCTCGTAAGAGTCCCAGTGTACTGATAACTGGCGAAGTCCGATTACCCAGGGCTTTTCTATGGCAGTCCGGTCAAACTTCTCAGGACTACATAGCGCAGGCGGGTGGCTTTTCAAATAATGCCAATCGAGAGTCGGTGTTGTTGGTCAAGCAGGATGGTCGGGTTATTGACACTAAAAGCGCAAATGTCGAAGCTGGTGATGAATTGTTGATCTTGCCGAAAGCACCGACAAAAAACATACAGTTGGCTACAAGTATCAGCGATATTCTTTTCCAGATAGCGGTTGCTACCAGAGTCGCTTTGAATTTGTAGTTTTTAGATTCAAGCGTTTGCGTCTGTCTACTTGCTCCATAACGCAGAATGTTAATTTGTTTATCTTACTTTTACCGATATTGCCATGAACGGCAGGGACTTTGCGATAGGTTGCTAGAGTCTTATTAGTCTAATCTATAACTATGCAGACTTCTATAGATGATATGGCAGCGCCAACTAGTAAGTGCTGATTTAATGGAATGCAGAATAACAATAACGCTGGTCCTTTGTTGAACTTAGCGCTTCCCGGAAAATGACTCAAAACACGTCTAAAATAAAAAAAATAAAACGCGTGCTGGAACCAATGAGTCGTCTGGCTCCTAGGATAAAGCCACGCTTGAAGCCTTTGAATGATATTCAAGAGAGTCATCGGGGCAATACCGGCAGTTGGATATCCAGTGATTTCGATCCTCAGTTTCTGTGTCAGTTTCCTTATTTAGAGCTTCATACTGGTTGGTATCTGATCACAATAAATATTCATTGTACCGGCGCTTTCGATGTTGCGAAGTTCTATACTGACAACGGCAACGGATTTACTGAGTCCAACGTCATTAGCATGCCCTACCGAAGCGGCGTAGTTGCAAAGCGATTTGTGAAGTTGTCTCGTAAAACTGGTGGTATCCGCTTTGACCCTCAGAGTGTTCCTGGTTCTTTTGATATC
The DNA here is from genome assembly GCA_023301405.1 of Granulosicoccaceae bacterium. Lineage (GTDB taxonomy): Bacteria > Pseudomonadota > Gammaproteobacteria > Granulosicoccales > Granulosicoccaceae. The sequence goes on from JALZUX010000536.1 coordinate 6,666, forward strand.
AATCGTCTTACGTTTACTCCTGTTACGTTCAAATATGCTGAAGCCCGCATGTTGAAGAGGCTCACTCGATGGACCGCGTCGCAGCTGGATGAAACCGTTAGTGGGGCGCGTGCTGCTCTGCATGAAATTGCCACTAAAAAGAATGGGTCTTACGAACAGCATTTGGAAGAACATTATTCGTCACTTTTTGTAGCTCCGGTAGAAAGTCATGGCTATCAGGATTGGATTGAGTCAGTGGAGTCGGCGCGTTTGCCACTGGCGACTGATATCACTTCATTAAATAATCATAAAGACAAACCATTGCTGTCGGTGATAATGCCCACATGTAATACCAACCCTGAATGGCTACAACTGACGATTGAATCGGTTCAAGCGCAAAGTTATAAAAATTGGCAACTCTGTATATCGGATGACGCATCTACCGATAAGCATACCATTGATGTACTTGAGCACATGGCCGCTATTGAGCCGCGTATCAAACTTGTTCAACAGAATAAACGAGTCGGTATTGCTGACAATACCAATGCGGCGCTTGCGATAGCGACTGGTGAGTTTTGCCTGTTTCTTGATCATGATGACTTACTGGCCGCTCATGCTTTACATGAGGTGGCGAATACTATTGTTTCGCGACCTGAGGTAAAGTTGATTTATTCTGATGAAGACAAGCTCAATGAGCTGGGGAAAAGAGTAGAGCCTCATTTCAAGCCGGACTGGAACCCTGATTTGCTGTTGGCGCAAAACTATATCTGCCATCTTGCGGCGATCAAACGAGAAGTTCTTGATGATGTTGGTTTTTGTCGCTCTGCTTATGAAGGTGCGCAAGACCATGATCTACTATTACGCGTGGCTAATGTGATTGAACAGAAAAATGTTCAACACATACCACAGGTTCTTTATCATTGGAGAATGGCGCCGGATTCCACCGCTTCTAACGCAAGTGCGAAAGGTTTTTCAACTGCTAACGGTGTGGCTGCAGTTTCTGACTATTTACGAAGCCGCGGTGAAGAGGCGGAAGTTACAGCGGGAAAATTTCCTAATACCTATCGGGTGCACCGTACATTATCAGTGCCTCAACCGTTAGTGTCGATAATTATTCCGACGCGCGATCATGTTGACCTTCTAAAGCAATGCATAGACAGTGTTGTCGAGCGCACTGACTATAAAAACTACGAAATAATTGTGGTAGACAATCGATCTGAAGAGCAGGAAACACTTACCTATTTTTCAGAACTACGACGCGCTGGAAATATTCGCGTATTGTCGTTTAATGAAGGGTTCAACTATTCTGCTATCAATAACTTCGCAGTAGAACATGCCAGTGGTAGTGTTTTAACATTGCTTAATAATGATATCGAAGTGATCTCGCCTGAGTGGCTGACTGAAATGGTGAGCCATGCTATTCGCCCTTCCATTGGTTGTGTTGGCGCAAAACTGCTATATAAGAATAACATGGTGCAGCACGCCGGCGTTATTCTTGGAATTGGTGGTGTGGCTGGCCATTCGCATAAATATTTTGATGCGGAGTCAGCCGGTTACTTTTCAAGGCTTCACCTGACACAGAATATGTCAGCGGTGACAGCTGCATGCTTGACTGTAGAAAAAAAGTTATACGTTGCGGCAGGTGGGCTAAACGACAGTGATCTAAAGGTCGCCTTTAACGACGTGGATTTTTGTCTGCGTGTAAGAGCATTGGGTGTAAATAACCTGTGGACCCCTTATGCGCTTTTGTATCACCATGAATCGATGAGTAGGGGTCAGGAAGATACCCGTGAAAAACAAGCTCGCTTCACCAGTGAAGCTCAATTTATGCAAAAGAAATGGGGTGATAGCTTAGACTCTGATCCAGCGTATAATTGCAATCTGACTCGAAAGCGAGAAGATTTCTCGCTTGCGGCATAGTTATGGCGAATACTTCTATGCGTTTTCCAGTTATATATTTACATATTCCTAAGACTGCCGGCACCAGCTTTCGCATCAGTGCTGAGCATTATTTTGGACCATGGAATGTGCTGAATGATTATGGTGAAAAGTCTCCCAATACTTCTGAGGATATTCTCAGTGCTTTCTATAGCAAAAAGGATCTCGACTCTCTAAGTGATAAAGGATTGCAAAAACGGTTTCTGACCGGGCATATTTCATTTGGGAAGTATCGCGAGGTTTTTCCTGACTCACCAATTGTGACATTTTTCCGCAATCCGGTAGAGCGTGTGATTTCTGAGTTTGTACATTTTGTTAATCATCATCAATATCAGGGTAGTTTGCCCGAATTTTATCGATCAAAACAATTTCAGAATCGTCAGGCACGCGCATTGTCTGGAGCAAAGCCTACTGATTTAGATTTTTTTGGTATTACAGAAAATTACGAGTTGAGTTTGAACCGGTTTAACGAAAGGTATGGCACTAATTTCCCAATGGCGGTTTTAAACCAGGGAAAGTATGAAGGTGGTATTCAGGAGTTCGCGAAGCCCGAAGAAATAGAGGAAATAAAAGAGATAAATCACCTGGATGAGGAAGTTTATCGCTATGCGTTAGAGCACTTTGAATCGCAGAAGAACAAACCCAAATCAATCCTTAAGTCTGTGGAACGCTATAGCGGTTCTTTTGGTGGGGTTAGAGGTGACAAAATTTATGGTTGGACACTTGATCGTGAGTCTGAAAAACCAGCTACGATATGCGTTACCGTGAATGGGGAAGAACGCGTTCAGCAAGTCGCTGACGTTTTCCGTGAGGATATCCGTCGAAAAGGGATCCATGTCAGTGGCAATTGCGGTTTTGAAATACCTTTAGAGCAATTAGGAACAATAATACCCGGTGATCGCATAGCCGTTGTGTCGGCAGATAAAAAGTATGAGTTGAGCAATAGTCCGATGACGTTCACTGCCTAATCGGGTGCAGAAACCCTGTGTAAGTACTACCCTGTAGTATGGGTTTAATAAACACTAGAGCTCCTTTATCTTTTCAGGACCGTCACGCGTGCATATACTTTACGTCACAAACAGCAGGCACGGACAGCGAGCGTGGCTCGATCCCTCCGCCAGGCATCGTGTCTACCATTATGCTGATGCGCTAACAGCGGCAGGTTGTCGCGTCCAGGTTGTTCATGTCGAAAACATTACCGCAACACTGGTGCGTAACTTTAAGCACATTATTTTCCATCGGCCGAAATCCACTGACCAATTTAAAGCGGCGTTTGAGCTCTGCCGTCAATCGCAAGCTATGTTGCATGCAGATTATGATGATCTGATTTTTGATGCTGACTATGCTGAGTTCAGTCCGATGTACCTCAATGGTAATCGCCCTCTGTCGAAAGTTGTCGAGTACTTTCAACGAAATTATGAGGCAGCTACCAGGTTTACTAGTTTTCTTGTGTCGACACGCTATTTATCGGGTGGCTTGAAAAAATGTTTTCCCGAAGCAGTTGTGTCGATATTGCCAAATTCATTACCGCTTCAATTTGAACCCCCTGAATGGGCTCGTCCATCGACTGAACAAGTTACGATTGGTTATTTTCCGGGAAGTAATAGTCATGGCCATGATCTGAATATGGTGGCTGATGCACTGTCGCGCTCCCTTGGAAAGTCTAAGCGATGTCGTTTCGTAGTGGCAGGGCAGTTGAATAGGGATGATGTTAAAAGTAAAAATCTAAAAATTGAGTTTCTGCCATATATGGATTATCGCAAGTACTTGTCTTTGCTTTCTAGAGTAAATGTATCGATCGCTCCGTTGGAAAGTAATCCGTTTAATGCGGCGAAATCTGCGGTAAAGCTAATAGAGTCAGTGGCGGTAGGTACGCCAATATTGGTATCTGAAAATCAGGATATGATTGACCATCAAAACACATTAAGTACAGTGGTAGAGAAAAAGGACGGTTGGGAGTCAGCGCTTGATCGTGCCATAGAGCAGGCATTTTCCACTGACAGACCGATAGATGAATCGTTGAAAACTAAGTATAGGGTTGATAATCGGCTACCGTTACTAACAGAGCATCTGCAATGCACTGTGTAAACCCATTGGCAAAATCGCCAGCGTCGGCCTTTTGGGAAAAACATCAAGTTAAGGCGATTTCTAAAGTTGTTGTACCCACCGGAAGCCGCTCGTCTGCTATGGACCTTCCGCGAGTTGAACCACTATTTCCCGGGTCCTACCTTTGTAATCATCTGGTGGTTCTTGAGCATGGTGCAGCGGTGTCGGTCGTTGATGAGGTTTCCTGTGAGGCGTCACTTGATACCATTTATGAATCAATGTCTCATTCACCTGCAACGTTGTTCGAATCTTATATATTGATAGATGCTGAACACCTTGATGAAGTCACCATGCCTCTGTTACTAGATGCCGTTTATCAAAATATGGAAGGTGCAAACGCGTTGTTGGTATTGAATAGCAGTAATTTACCAAGAATAAAACGGTTGTTCATTGACCTGCCATTGAAGGTTGAATCTGTGGATCCTGAGTGGCGCAACGCGGCAAGTATTATAGCTCTTTACAGGAATGCGAATTATTGTGTTTTTGTAGATAGTTTCAGAGTAATGGATGCGGCGGTTTCCGGCTGCCCGGTGTCGCTAATATCAAGTATGGCGTTTGTTCGGCAGCAATCAACTGACGCCCTTTGGCATTACCTTGAACGAAACCCTAATTGTCAGTTGTCGGGTGCGCCGTCGGTTGGTGGTGAAAATACTGTGGTTGCTATCGTCGATAATTCTTTGCACGAAATACAACGCGTTCTTAAAGGTAGTCATGAAACAACGTATGAAGATTGGCTTGACGAATACCGGCAACGTCCTGCGAATTCAGGCC
>JALZUX010000537.1 GCA_023301405.1 Granulosicoccaceae bacterium
ATAGAGGCGAATAGTTGTTCTTCTTTAACGATTTTGATCGTAATAGCTGGCCGAAAGACCGCGCCCGCAGTAGATCATAGTTCTCGGACAGGCTCCTAGCTAGGAGCCTGTCCGGGAACTAGTGTCGTTGCGAGGGCGTGAGATTTTGAGTCAGATATTTCAATCAATAGAGGCGAATAGTTGTTCTTCTTTGACGAGATTGATCGCAATAGCTGGCCAAAAGACCACGCCCGCCGTAGATCATAGTTCTCAGACAGTCACCTATGAGCATTGACGATTAACAGCCATGCCGCCTTCGAGCTCAGTGCAATTCGCGGAACCAGTGAATCCAAGCTCTCTGCTAGTCTTTTGGCGGCACAACCGCGAAAAGCCTCACTCCAGCTAATCAACTAGATTAGGCCCCAACGCCACCGACCGCAGTAATTCAACCTGATCCCTCACAGCGGCGGCTTTTTCAAACTCTAACTCCCTGGCGTGCTCGTACATCTGTTTTTCCATGACTTTGATTTTCTTTGTAGCCTCAGACGGCGACAGCGCGGCATAAGATCGGGCTTCCTCTTCTTCAGCACCACCCTTTTTTCGCAGCCCGGGTATCGCCCCGCCCGCCTCCATGATATCCAGCACTTTTTTGTTGATCGACTTCGGCGTAATACCGTTAGCTATGTTGTGTTCTTGTTGTTTTTCGCGGCGACGGTCTGTTTCGTCGATAGCCCGTCGCATTGAATCAGTAATTTTGTCTGCATACAAAATAGCTCGCCCGTTGAGATTACGCGCCGCACGGCCAATAGTCTGGATTAATGACCGGTCAGATCGCAGAAACCCTTCCTTATCGGCATCAAGAATTGCCACCAGAGACACCTCTGGTAAATCAAGCCCCTCGCGAAGCAAGTTAATACCCACCAATACATCGAACTCACCAAGCCTTAGATCACGAATAATTTCACTGCGCTCAACGGTATTAATATCACTATGTAAATAGCGCACCCGCACGTTGTGGTCGGTTAAGTAATCAGTCAGATCTTCTGACATGCGCTTAGTCAGCGTAGTCACCAACACCCGCTCCTTGACCGCCGCACGAATGTTAATCTCTGAAAGTAAATCATCGACCTGCGTGCGCACGTCGCGAACCTCAATTTGAGGGTCAATCAGGCCAGTTGGCCTGACTACCTGCTCAACGACCTGCCCGGTGTTTTGCTGTTCATAGTTGCCGGGAGTGGCTGATACAAAGATAGTTTGCGGTGATAATTGCTCAAACTCATCAAAGCGCAGCGGGCGGTTGTCCAGTGCTGACGGCAACCTGAAACCGTAACCCACCAGGTTTTCCTTTCGTGACCGATCACCCTTATACATGCCACCCAATTGCGGCACCGTGACGTGGCTTTCATCGATAAAAAGAATGGTGTCAGTGGGAAAGTAATCAAACAGGCACGGTGGCGGCTCACCGGGCGCCCTGCCCGACAGATAGCGTGAATAATTCTCAATTCCAGAGCAATAACCAATCTCATTGATCATTTCCAGGTCATAAAGCGTACGTTGCTCCAGGCGCTGCGCCTCCAGCAGTTTGTTTGCCTCGCGGAATTCCTCCAGCCGGCCTTTTAGCTCGACTTTTATGTGATCTACCGCCCCCAATAATATTTCACGCGGGGTCACGTAGTGGGTTTTCGGGTAAATGGTTAAACGCGGAACACGGCGCAGGACTTCACCGGTCAAAGGGTCAAAGAAGCTTAAACTTTCTATTTCTTCGTCAAACAATTCAATTCGCACCGCCTCGCGTTCAGAATCTGCGGCGTGTACATCAATGACTTCGCCTCTTACCCGGTAATTACCACGACTAAGTTCCATATCATTACGGGTGTATTGCAGCTCTGCTAAGCGTCGCAACAGATCGCGTTGGTCAATCACATTGCCACGTTCAAGGTGCAATACCATTTTGTGGTAAGCCTGCGGATCACCTAAACCGTAAATGGCAGAAACGGTGGCAACGATTATCACGTCGCGACGCTCAAATAGCGCCTTGGTGGCCGACAAACGCATTTGCTCAATGTGTTCATTCACCGAGGCGTCTTTCTCGATAAACGTATCAGAAGCAACCACATAGGCCTCGGGCTGGTAGTAGTCGTAGTAGGAGACAAAGTACTCAACCGCGTTGTTCGGGAAGAATTCTTTCATTTCTCCGTACAACTGCGCCGCCAGAGTTTTGTTGGGCGCCAGCACAATGGCCGGGCGCTGCTGCTGTTCAATCACATTGGCCACGGTAAAGGTCTTACCCGACCCGGTCACCCCCAGCAACGTCTGAAATGCCAGACCTGACTCTAAGCCTTCAATCAGACCTGCGATAGCAGCTGGCTGATCACCAGCGGGTTCAAATTTGTTTTCAATACTGAAAGACTTGGACATAAGCGATCGCCAACGATAAAATTCAACATGTGTCACCGATGCCGAACAGCATCACACCAGCAAACTAACCAATCACACCCAGGAAAACGCATCGTAATTTGTCTTCGGGCCATTGCCTTTTGCGCAGACTATAAGGGTACTACCTGAGCAACACTTTTGGCTATCAAACTCTCTTCAAAGCTAGCGCAAGTTAAGCCGTCCCCCACCATGGCAGTCACCGCACTTGCCGCCGAACTGCGCGCAGAGGGACGAGACGTAATTGGACTCGGCGCCGGTGAACCGGATTTCGATACCCCGGACCACATTAAGCAAGCAGCGATAGACGCCATCAACAAGGGGGAAACCAAATACACCGCTGTTGACGGTATTGCGCCACTGAAAGAAGCGATCATTGGCAAGTTCAAAAATGACAACGACCTCGACTACCAAAAAGGTGAAATTCTGGTGTCCTGCGGCGGCAAACAGAGTTTTTATAATCTGGCCCAAGCACTTCTGAACGAAGGCGACGAAGTCGTTATCCCCGCACCCTACTGGGTGTCATACCCTGACATCGTGCTACTGGCCGGCGGCAAGCCTGTTTTCGTTGAAACCACACAACAGCAGGCGTTTAAAATGTCGGCTGAACAACTTGAACAAGCCATGACTGCCAACACTAAGCTGGTCGTCATCAACAGCCCGTCCAACCCCAGTGGCAAGGCTTACACGAGTATCGAACTCGAATCACTTGGTGAGGTGCTGCGACGCTACCCTAATGCCATTATCGCTACCGACGACATGTACGAGCACATTGTCTGGGCAAAGCATGGCTTCTGCAATATCGTCAACGCCTGCCCTGACCTATACGAACGCACCGTTGTCATGAACGGCGTATCAAAAGCCTACTCAATGACCGGCTGGCGAATCGGCTACGCCGGTGGCCCTGAACCTATCATCGCCGCCATGCGTAAAATCCAATCACAGAGCACCAGCAACCCGACGTCCGTTTCGCAATGGGCCTCGGTAGCCGCACTGAACGGCAGCAAAGACTGCATCGCCGAGATGTTAGTCGCCTTCCAGCAACGCCACAACTTCGTTGTTGAGTCACTCAAAAAAATGAAGGGAGTCGAGTGCATCGAGGCAGACGGCACCTTCTACGCCTTCCCCAATGTACAAGGCGCCATTGACGCCAATAACGACACCAGCAACGATGTGGAATTTTCAGCCCATGTGCTAGACAAAGTTGGTGTGGCTGTTGTTCCAGGCTCAGCATTTGGAACAGAAGGTCATATCAGGCTCTCATTTGCCACCAGTATGGACAATCTGGAACAAGCGATGCAAAGAATGGGCGACCTGCTGAACGGCTGATATCAGCCGTAAGCACTGACTATAATTTTCAGGCAAATATTAATTTGCAAAAAGTGTTGACGATCAGCGAAAGCATAGCTAATATTCCGCTCTTGGTTATTCCCTGATAGCTCAGTTGGTAGAGCAAGTGACTGTTAATCACTGGGTCGGCGGTTCGAGCCCGTCTCAGGGAGCCATCCATACAATAAAAGCCGCACAATGTTGCGGCTTTTTTTGTTCTTGCCTCTGGCATTATCAATCGACAAAAGGCCTTTCGAGCATCAGTTCTGTTAGAGCGCCCTGCAGATCGCAAATTTTATCTCACAGGAAAGCCACTTGATCTTGTCCCGCGGCAAGCTGACTATTTATGCCGGTAGCACTACTATGCGGAAGCATTGGTGAGATACAACGAAGCCATCTGAACTTTAAAATCGAC
>JALZUX010000538.1 GCA_023301405.1 Granulosicoccaceae bacterium
GCAATCACAAGCACTCAATCATCATTTTCCAAAGCACAGGTCATCGCCTTCAGTGAAGGCCGTATTGTCGACTGTTTTGGACCGGCATTCAGCTGGGCCAATACCCATACCCGAACGCCTAAGATCCAATCAGGCGATCAACTGTTTATTGATGAAGTCACCACCTTTGACCCCACAGGCGGGCCATGGGGGCGTGGCTTTATGCGCTGTGAAACCACCATAGCTGACGACGCCTGGTTTTTTAATGGCCACTTTAAGAACGACCCGTGCATGCCAGGTAACTTCATGGTTGAAGCGTGCATAGAAGCGTTATCCTTCTACCTTGCCGCCATGGGCTTTACCACAACACTTGATGGCTGGCGCTTCCAACCACTACCCGACCAACCGTTTGAACTCAAGTGTCGGGGTGAGATCAACCCGCAAACCGAACAAGTGGTGTACGAGATCCATGTTGAAGAGGTCTGGAACGGCCCCCACCCGACAGTGATTGCAGACGTGGTTGGATTTGTCGATGGTCGCGCGGCTTTCCATGCTCATCGCATAGGCGTAGAACTTACCCCAAGCTGGCCGCTCACCTCCAGAGCAGAACTGTATGAAGGTGTCGTTGAACCGGTAGCAGTGGCAACCGACAGCAATGGATTTCCGTTCGACTGGAAAGCGATGATCTCCTGCGCCTGGGGACGTCCGTCCGAGGCATTCGGTACAATGTACTCTGTGTTTGATGGCACTCGTCGATCACCGCGGCTGCCCGGCCCGCCGTATCACTTTATCAGCCGGGTTACCCACATCGATGGTGATCTTAACGTCTGCAAAGCAGGCATGAAAATCATTTGCGAATACGATATCCCTAACGATGCCTGGTACTTTGACAACAACGGCGCAGAGACCATGCCTTTCGCTGTACTGCTTGAGGCCGCACTACAACCGTGCGGCTGGGTCGCCTCGGCGGTTGGATCAGCAACAGCTATTGACGACGACATGCTGTTTAGGAATCTTGATGGCACAGGCACCGTCACCACCGAACTAACACGCACAGCCGGCACGCTAACAACCCATGTGGAACTCACCAGTGTTTCCCGTGCCGGGGGTATGGTCATTGAAAGCTTCAACGTTGAATGCTTTCTGGGCGATCGCTCGGTATACACCATGAACACCGTGTTCGGTTTTTTCCCGCCGGAAGCGTTTGACCACCAGGTAGGCATGGCGATAACCGACGAACATCGAGCGCCATTAGAACTTGCCGCTCCTATAATGGTAGATCTCACCGATCGTCCAGAAAAATACTTTGGTCAATCAGCACGGCTAGCTAAGCCAATGTTATTGATGATCGATAGGGCTACGCATATAGCCTCTGCGGGCCAAGCCGGGCTTGGCGTGCTGCGTGGTGAAAAAGACGTTGATGTGTCTGAGTGGTTTTTCAAGGCTCACTTTTTCCAGGACCCGGTGCAACCCGGTTCACTTGGTGTTGAAGCACTGCTACAGCTACTACAGTTTTTTATGCTCGATACCAACATGCATGACGGCCTCAGCAACTCGCACTTCGAACCGCTTATGATCGACGCCCCGTTAACATGGTCATACCGTGGACAAGTAACGCCAAAGAACACGTTAATCACCAGCGTTATGGAGATCACCGAGGTTGGCAATAACGAACAAGGACCGTTTGTCATCGGCACCGGTTCGCTATGGTGCGATGGCATTCGAATTTACGAAGTCAAGAACATGGGCATGCGTCTTGTCACCGACACTCGCTCACAAGGCACCGAACTCGACCGCGCAACTACCCGGGCGGCGATGCATCAATACTGGACACAACACCGGGGTACTCCAAAGACATGGCTGGGCGATGATCTCATCGACGGCATGTTTGAACGTTATGTCGGTCGGGTGATGACCAAATGCGCTAACACTATTGAACAATTAAGCGGACGATCTGTCATTTACCTGGCCAACCATCAAGTGCAAATTGAGTCGCTACTGATTTCAAATCTGCTGCCCGCGTTAACCGGTGTGGCAATGACCACCGTCGCCAATGCTAAGCATGAACATCGCTGGATCGGTGAGATGGTAAGACTGCTTAACACCTACCCGGGCGCTAAGACCACTGTCGAACAGATCGCCTACTTCGACCAGAACGATCCCGGATCAATGTTCACGCTGATCGACAATCTTCGCCATCGCCTGGCTACTGCTTCGCAATCATTTTTTGTTCATACCGACGGCACCAGAAGCCAGAGTTGCCGACAAACAACCAAACGCTGCAGCTCGGTTTTCGTTGATATGGCACTCGAGTTAAATTTACCTATTGTGCCGGTTCGGTTTATCGGCGGACTGCCGGTTGATTCAATTTCAGGCAAGGCTGAGTTTCCACATGAGCACGCCAGCCAGGACTACTGGATTGGCCAGCCGATCGAAGCTGATACACTAAGAACAATGCCCCTGCGAGACCGTGTTCAGCATATTCTGTCAGCAATCAACGAGCTTGGTGGCGCTAACTCTTTTGAACAAGCCAACGCTCCTGATCCAGCATTCGCATTGAAGGTTGCTGAAACAGAACGCCTGACCGGTGTCAATGAAGTTTACTCTACCGCCTGGAACATATTGGCCGAGCGTACGTCACCAAGCGCAGAAACTAAAGAGCTACAGCACTATGCCAACACTAACAGCAAGCCTGCTACTGACGCACTAGAGCCATGGCTGCAAAAAGTGGCCATGCTGCTTTTAAGGAATGATCAAAGCCTTGTTATGATCAACCAAGACACCCACCCACAGCTTGTTGATCACACGCTTAACAGTGACCCTGTCATACCGGTAGCCTATGCCATCGAATGGCTTTCACGCGCCGCACAATTAACCATAGGTGATGGCCGCAAAGTCGAACTCAACAATGTGAATGTACTTAATGGTGTGGTGGCCGACGGCTTCAATGACGGCGTAAGTCTTGAACTACGAATCGTGACCAATCAATTACCACGCCTTGAACTCGTTGATCACAGCGGTCGCCGACGCTACAACTGCAGTGCTACGGTACTGCTGCCAGATCATAAAACACCAACAACACTTAGCGGTCCTTCCACCGAACTACCAGCAATTTACAACAGTGGCGGCGTGCTATTTCACGGCCCCGCGTTCCAGGTTCTGGGTGATGTTCGCTTGCACGCAAGCACCGGCCTCACAGCCTTGGTCACTGGCGTCATTGATCGTCACTGGCCCGCAGAAAGCTGGATAACAGACCCCGCGTTAATCGACGGTGCATTGCAGCTGGCG
>JALZUX010000539.1 GCA_023301405.1 Granulosicoccaceae bacterium
TCGCTCCAGCTACTGTCACCGTGTCCACGTGTATCAACAGTAATCGCGTGATATCCACAGCCGGCAAGCGTCAGCGCTGTGCTCTCCCACGAATATCTAGTCTGCCCGGCACCATGAAGCAAAAGGATTGTTTGATTGGTATTTTCACCATAGGCACTTGCAACAATCTCGACAGCGTCGGACGTTATAAATCGCAGCGGCTTGGATATACTCATGGAACAGTCGGCCCCTTTCCGAATAGAAGTTTGATTTTTGTGAAAAAATAGTAATCAATGGCAGTCATCGACAGCGGCTTCGTGCAGCACGTTAGCGCCGTCTGTAGCCATTCATCCACACCACACGGCAAAATAATGACAGAAAAACTATGGCTTAATAGCTACCCGGCAGGGATTCCAGAATACGCAGATATCGACGCCTATCAAAGTGTGGTGGAAATATTTGAAGAAAGCATCGCTAAATTCAGGGACAAAGTCGCCTTTGTAAGCATGGGTGCAGAGATCACCTACGGAGAGCTCGACACCTATTCACAAGCGCTCACCAACTGGATTCACTCGACCGGCAAATTTCAACGTGGCGATCGAATTGCTGTGATGATGCCTAATCTGCTGCAATACCCGATTGCCGTATTGGGCATACTAAGAGCTGGGCTTGTTGTGGTGAATACCAATCCCCTATACACCTCGCGTGAATTAAGCCATCAGCTAAAAGATTCCGGCGCAAAGGGGATTATTATCATTGAAAACTTTGCCACTACGCTCGAGGAAATAATACCAGAGGTAAAACCCGAGGTAATAATAACCACCCGCGTGGGCGATATGCTGGGCTTCCCCAAGTCACTGATGGTAAACACCGTCATTAAATACGTGAAAAAGATGGTGCCGGCCTTCTCACTGCCGGGGAGTATCTCGCTTAAAGATGTTCTAACCCAAGGCAGTTCGCAGACCATCGCACCGGCACAGTCTCTTGGTCACGAAGATATCGCTTTTTTACAATATACCGGTGGTACCACCGGCGTTGCGAAAGGTGCCATGCTGACTCACGGCAACATGGTGGCCAATATGCAGCAGGCTTATGAGTGGTTAAAGCCCGCTAAAATTAATGAAGGCGAAGAGATCATTATTACGGCTCTACCGCTTTACCATATCTTCGCCCTAACAGCCAACTGCCTTGTTTTTTCAAAAATGGGATCAAAAAACATTCTGATTCTCAACCCAAGAGACATGAAAGGCTTTGTTAAAGAATTATCCAAATACAAGTTCACCGCGTTCACCGGAGTCAATACGCTGTTTAACGGACTCTTAAATACACCCGGATTCGACAAGCTTGATTTTTCTAAGCTGAAAACAACGCTTGGCGGCGGTATGGCCGTGCAAGAATCCGTGGCCAACGAGTGGAAGCAAGTCACCGGGAGCCCGCTAGTCGAAGCATACGGCCTTACTGAAACCAGCCCGGCTGCCTGTATCAACCCAATCACCATGAGTGACTTCAATGGCGCTATCGGTTTACCCATTTCATCAACAGAAGCTTGTGTAAAGGATGAGAACGGCAACCAACTGCCAATAGGGGAGCGCGGCGAGCTTTGCATTAGAGGTCCACAGGTGATGAAGGGATACTGGCAACGCGAAGAAGCTACCGCTGAGGTGATCGATAATGATCAATGGCTACACACTGGTGATATCGCCGTAATGGACGACCAAGGCTACTTCACGATTGTGGATCGCCTGAAAGACATGATTCTGGTCTCCGGCTTCAATGTCTACCCCAATGAGATTGAGACCGTGGTGGCGGCACACCCTGACGTCCTGGAGGTTGGCTGCATTGGCGTACCCGACGACCATTCAGGAGAAATAGTTAAAATTTATGTGGTTGCGAAAAACAAATCACTAACTAAAGAAGTACTTAGTGATTATTGTCGCGAAAAACTCACGGGCTACAAAAGGCCCAAACTCATTGCTTTTGTAGACGACCTCCCTAAGTCAAATGTGGGCAAAATACTGCGCAGAGAACTTCGTGATCTAGATAGCGCAACCAGTTAGCGCTAACAAAATAGGTGTTAGCCATCTACGACCGAGCACATACTGCTCGGTCGTCGATGCACTTCTGCTGCACCCTATTGGGGCCGGGTATAGAATTTGGTTCTAATTACTGTATCGGTAATATAACAGCCACGCATCAGATGTGTGCCACAACATCGGGCTAGCTACTCTTCTATATTCTCTAGCCTTGATACTTCAGCCGCTTGCCAGCCCTTCTCACTTTTAGTCTGCAAATATTCAACTTGTTGACCTTCAGCGAGCGTCTTATAGCCATCACCCTCGATCGATCGGTAGTGAACAAATACATCTTCTCCAGCTTCATTTACAATGAAACCATAACCTTTGGCGTTATCAAACCACTTGACGGTGCCTATTGATTTTTCCATGCTCGTAGAACCCTTTGTAACCGCTCTGTACCTCTCACTCCGGATACTTGTCGATTTTTGTAAATATTGATTAAACCGTTGGCACAACTTTAGACGCGACTAATGCTATTCATCCTCCAGCCATGGTTAATGAACCAGTATTGATCTTACACCCCGAAAGATCCGAGATTACTACCCGGAACTACCGATTTGCCAACGTACTTTATCCTTCCTTGTAAGATTTATCTTACAATGCATTGATTGAAATGTCGCGCGGATATTCACACGCTAGTCGCTATTACTGCGGTTCATGGGTATCTGTATTTTTTCTAATCAATAATTCTCATTAATCACCAAACACTTAGAGCAAACTAGGCCAACGCCTTACTAACAATCTCGTAAACATCATTAGAAAGCCCCGGCTTCGCGGCTATCTTTTTCAGACATTTTTGAAGCTTTTTTTGTCTGGAATCGTCAAATCTGCGCCACCTGATCAGCGGATTGACCAACCTGGCGGCCACTTGCGGATTGATATCATCCAAGCGCACAATCGTTTCCGTCAGTAGCTCATAACCTTGGCCACCTGCGGCATGAAACTGCACCGGGTTGCTCATCGAGAAGACGCCAACTAACGATCTAACTCGGTTAGGGTTTTTAATATCGAAATCACGGTGGGTCATCAATTGACGAACATTAGCAATGGTTTCAGGGGAGTCGGCCATCGCCTGAATCGCAAACCACTTATCAATCACAAGCTTTTCTGACTGCCACTGTGTATAAAAGTACGCTACAGCAGCTTTTGCTTGCTCCCCGCCACAATCGATGAGTGCAGCCAGCGCAGCAAGTTGATCGGTCATGTTGGTTGCACGATGAAACTGACTTTGTGCTGCCTCGGACCAACGCAAGTCCGAGGACTGCACTAGCAAACCTAAGCACCGATTGTGTAGCGCGCGACGCCCTACCGAATCTGAATCCATAGCAAACTCAGTAACTTCAACCAGGGATTCCGACTCTGTTAAACACGAAGCCAATGTGGATTTAAGAGCGCTGATCAGTTTGCGTTGCCAGTTTTTGTGTGCTTGATTCAGGCTATCGATATCAAAAACGTCACGCCGCTCCGCGATCATCTCAATGGTGGGCAATTGCAATGCCTTTGCCTTCAGCGCGGCATCAACAGCCGGGTCGGATAGTAATTTCTTGAACCCCTGAAAAATTAAAGCATCCAATGCGTCATCGTCCTGTTGATCGCTGGCCAACTGCTCGATGCGGCGACTAACCAGAAGCTGCCCCGACTCCCAGCGGTTAAAGCTATCGTCATCATTGGCGAGCAAAAAGGCTAATTCTTCATTATTGTAGTTATAGTCAAGCAACACTGGTGCTGAAAACCCCCTGAGCAATGACGGCACTGGACGTTCAGCTACCTGATGAAAGGTGAACTCATTCTTGGCCTGCAGGACATCAAGAGTTATTTCGACTGGCCCATGATTGGCATTCGCATCCAGATTAAGAGGCATCGGCAATCCATCAGAATCAAGAAGCGCCACCGACAACGGCAGATGAAAGACTTCTTTGTGTGGCTGACCCGGAGTCGGCGGACAAAACTGTTCGATCGTTAATCGATACTGTTGAAGCGACTGATCGTAGTGACTGTTTACGGTAAGTACCGGCGTACCAGCTTGTGAGTACCAGTGGCGAAACTGACGCAAATCCACACCTGATGCTGCTTCCATTGCACTGACAAAATCCTCACAAGTTACTGCCTGCCCGTCGTGTCGGCTAAAGTATAAATCAATACCCTCACGAAATTTCTGAGGTCCCATCAACGTGTGCATCATACGAATAACTTCAGCGCCCTTCTCATAGATTGTCACTGTGTAAAAATTATTTATTTCTATGTACGAGTCGGGCCTTATCGGGTGTGACATGGGACCGGCATCTTCGGGGAACTGCCTCGCCCGCAGCAATCTGATGTCTTCAATACGCTTTACTGCTCGTGAATTTAAATCGGCACTGAACTCTTGATCCCGAAAT
Organism: Granulosicoccaceae bacterium; assembly: GCA_023301405.1. GTDB lineage: Bacteria > Pseudomonadota > Gammaproteobacteria > Granulosicoccales > Granulosicoccaceae. The sequence continues at coordinate 4,433 of JALZUX010000539.1, forward strand.
ACAGTCAGCCCCTCTTTCAAGCTAAGCTGAAACCAATCCCGACAGGTAACTCGATTACCCGTCCAGTTATGAAAATACTCATGAGCAATAACTGCCTCTATACCTTGAAAATCCACGTCCGTAGCGGTTAACCGATCAGCTAATACATACTTTGAGTTAAATACATTGAGGCCTTTATTTTCCATCGCACCCATATTGAAGTCATCAACCGCGACGATCATGTAAATATCTAAATCATATTCAAGCCCGTAGACTTCCTCATCCCAACGCATCGCCCTCTTCAACGACACCATAGCGTGATCACATTTACCCAGGTTATGGTGTTCAACATAAATACACAGATCAACATGCCGCCCGCTAGCGGTCACAAACTGATCTTTAACTACGCCAAGATCACCAGCCACCAAAGCAAACAAATAACTTGGCTTAGGATGTGGATCTAGCCATTGCACCCAGTGTCGATTACCCTCTAGCTCGCCACGACCTACCTCATTACCATTCGATAGTAATATCGGGTACTTTTTATCAGAAATGATTTTTACTTCATAACAGGCCATTACATCAGGCCTGTCTGGAAAAAATGTAATGCGTCGAAAACCCTCAGCTTCACACTGAGTGCAAAAATTTCCAGACGATTGGTACAAGCCTTCAAGTGCTGTATTCTTCGCTGGATAAATCTCTGTGTCGATCACGATCAAGCACTGATCAGGCATATCGTGAATAAGCAGATGATCCGCGTCGAGGGTGTAGTCAGTACCTTTGCGCAACACTACGCCATCGCGTGTGAGCGCCAGCAGCTTTAAATCCTTGCCATCCAGTGAAAAGACCCGGCTTTTGTCATTGGATATTTCATTCATCGCCACGTGAAGCGATGACCGTACACGGGCACACTCATCGAAAAGGTCAAACAATAAACCTACCTTATGAACCAGATAGTTGCTTGGTAGATAGTCTGATCTCGCGATGGCACTGGTTAAGCCGGTGTCTTTCATTTCAATTAATCTCTGACCGCTATGTTGTTTAATTTTAGGCCAAACCCTGCCCGAATCGTTAAATTATTAACAACCGCAGACAGGAATGATAATTCGCTCCATCCAGAAGCAGCCGCTACTGCACTGGCTAGAATTCGTATAGGTTGATTTAAGTTTACCGAAGTACCCGCCGCTACTCTCCAGTCAATAACTGACTGCGAGGGCTGCTGCTGGCCCGCACTGTTGACGGGGATTTTCAAGGCAACGGCCAACCAGCAGTAATAATGCTAGGCAGGACGCTGGATCGAACGAGACGCGGCCCGCCACGTACCGACCACAATCAAGCTAGATACGAAGCACCACGTTGATAGTTAGAAGGTTCTTCTGGTGGTGAATAGGCACACTACTTTTTTACATAATAATGTCTTAGCACAAATTTAGTACTACTCACGTGGGTATTTTTTTCTAAATCATCCGTCGGCCCGTTAGTGATGCGGGACAGACGACCAATTAAAATTATAAGATGCAAAACGCACGGGATACGAATAGTTGTGAAAATTTTCTCTGTAAATTTTTTACGCCCGGCGATACTTTTCTCTACGATGGTATTCATCTTTGCGTTTTCGACACACCAGAAGGTTTACTCCCGCCTATGGCATGAACCTCTAGATGTTGTGATCTACCCAATCAATGGTGATTCGACAAAAGAGACTCAACACTACATCTCAACACTGACCAATGATAGTTTCGCAGAGATAGATGATTGGATAGCAAAAGAAGCTAGCCGCCACGGCCTAGCTCAGTCACAGCCGCTGCGAACTGTTCTCGGCAAACCAGCAAAATCAGTCCCACCGTTGCTTCCCCAAGAGCAGGGATTCGCGAAGGTCTTGTGGTGGGGCCTAAAATTAAGATACTGGGTGTTCCGAAACACCCCCGACGATCATTCCAATTTACGACGCATCCGGGTTTTTGTTTCTTATCACCAAGGCAGAAACGATCTACCTCATTCAGTAGGCTTGCAAAAAGGACTAATCGGCGTGGTCCACGCATTTTCCCTACCGCAACAAACTGCACAAAACAACATCGTAATCGCTCACGAGATTTTACATACCGTCGGTGCGATCGACAAATATTCACAAGCTGGCACACCGATATTCCCGCACGGCTATGCGAACCCAGAGCGCCAACCATTGTTCCCGCAACGATACGCGGAAATTATGGCAGGCGAGGTTCCAACCTCTACCTATACCTCGCATATGGCCACCAGCTTGAAAAGCACCCGGATCAACGACATTACCGCCCGGGAAATAGCATGGATTAAGTAAACCGGTAGCAAAACTGGCGTCATCAGGTAGGACGTTCTTACTGATCTGTCGCTGGTAACAAAGCTACTGACCAAAAAACCTGCAGATCAACGCATAAGAAATTGCCTCAGGCAGTACCAAAATGGCCAACATCCACTACTCTTTAGCATGACTGTAAAAAATTTGACCAGTCTATCTTTTATCGTGGCGGGAATAGCATTACTAAGTCCTGCCCGGGCAAGAACGGTTAGCGGCCTTTTCTGAAGATGTCATTGTTGATTTACCGAGCAGATAAAAACATAAACAGCAAATGGTCCTGACACCAATTGCTTACAAAACTACTAACTGGATAAGAGAGAAAAAGGGCGCCGAAAAACACTTTCGGCCTCACTTTAACCATTGAAACCACATTGAAATATTCAATTCTAACTTTTCACAAATCGCTGGCCAGCTGCCTCATAACGCTGACCCTATGCATCTCTACCTCTGCAAATGCCAATCCGATAACCACCCACCCTAGCGAGGCTGTTGACCCTGCCGAGCCCAAAGAGACTACTGAAAAGTTATACATAAAGGCGATAGCCAGCCTGACCCGGGAAATCAAAACCGACAAGGCACACCGCACCGCACTGGTTGCACGAATGGATGAGGTCAGAAAGAAGCTACACGGTCTCAGATCAGAAAAAGACAACAAAAACGAGAGAAAGCCGTCACTTGTAAGCGGAATAGCCGCAATTGATCAACAAATAGTTGACCTTGAGAAGCAATTAACAGAAAAATTAATTGAATTGGCCGACCAAAAAAAAGTAGCAGCAAGCCAACCGGTACCCACTCTGCTTGAAGATGCTCTAGGCAGTAACCAGTCCCTTGAAAAGCATCGGTTATCAGCGATACAGAATTATCGGGTGCACAAGTTCAATGCTGATATTCAACAGTCCCGAGACAAACAACAAAAGCTGCGTACTCAAAGAGTTGCTTTAGCCCAGACCACCGAGATGTTACAGACCACCCTAAGCGACAACCACAGCAAGGTAAAAACTCTCACCGACAGCAAAATTGCCCTCGAGCTGCAATTTACAGAACTCTCGGCCGCTATTGTGCAGAAGCAAGATCGCCACGACCAACACTCAAAGCGCTTAGCAGCACTTAAATTGACACCACAACAAGCTAGATTTGCCACTCATCGGGGAGAGTTACGAGATCCTACAATTGGCGTTTTACAGCGCCGATACGCCGAACCAAAAGCACAAGGCTTACTTAAATGGGAAGGGATTTTGATCGCCACTCCGCAGGAACAGACAATCGAGGCAGTATTCGACGGCACCGTGGTTTTCGCTGATCACATGCAAGGTTTCGGTGATGTAGCGATACTTGACCACGGCGAAGGCTATATGAGTCTTTACGGCATGGCCGACTTCCTGGTAGTTGAACCGGGCCAGCAGGTAATCATCGGGGATATCATCGGCACCGTGGGTGGCTCAATTGGAAATGACGAGTCAACTCTATACTTTGAAATTCGACATGATGCCACCACCTTAAATCCTATGGATTGGTTGAGTTTGAGGCGAATTTCTCAGGATATTGAGCCATAGACGGAGCTTTTTTGACTCATAATGATACACTTACTGAACAACAGAATTTGCCCTCTGGGCTTTTGGAGTCATCAATGACAATTCGGTCTAAGCCACTATCGCTAATTGCAGCCGGTACCGTGTTGGGAATCACTCTGACGCTAGGCCACAGCGTGGTCGGTGCCAGAGACAACTCCAGTGACGTATTACCGCTGGAACAGTTGCGCACTTTTTCTGACGTTTTTGCAAGGATTAAACGTAACTACGTGGAAGATGTCTCTGATGAAGACCTTCTGGAACATGCAATTCGTGGCATGTTGAGTGGCCTGGATCCTCATTCAAGCTATCTCAATACCGAACAATTTAATGAACTTCGTATTGGCACTTCCGGCGAATTCGGCGGCCTGGGCATTGAAGTTGGCTTGGAAGATGGTTTCGTCAAAGTGGTCTCGCCCATCGACGACACTCCAGCACAAAGAGCAGGCATGCTCAGCGGTGATTTAATCATTCGTCTTGATGATAAGCCCGTCAAAGGACTCGCTCTGAATGACGCGGTGAAACTGATGCGAGGCAAGCCCGGTTCTGACATCGTCTTAACTGTTGTGCGCGAAGGCGAAGACAGACCACTGAAAATAACCATAACGCGTGCAGTAATTCAGGTGACCAGCGTAAAAACACGGTTTCTTGAGGAAGGATATGGCTACGTCCGCGTATCGCATTTTCAAACAAAAACAACCACTGATATGCTCGACGCGATCGAGAAAATGAAAGAAGAGAGCGATGATCTGAAGGGTCTGGTGCTTGATCTTCGTAATAACCCAGGTGGCGTGTTGTCAGCTGCAGTAGGCATCTCAGACGCCTTTCTGAACGACGGACTGATTGTCTATACAGACGGCCGCGAAATTGACTCTAGATTGCGTTACTCTGCCTCACAGGGCGACATCATTGATGGCGCACCACTAGTGGTACTTGTTAACGGCGGCTCAGCTTCGGCGTCAGAAATTGTCGCTGGCGCCATGCAAGACCATGGTCGCGCAGTCGTAATGGGTGACAAAACTTTCGGTAAAGGCTCGGTACAAACCATTCAGAATCTAGCCAACGGCGGCGCGGTAAAGCTCACAACAGCCCGTTACTACACACCGTCAGGACGCTCAATTCAGGCTGAAGGAATTATCCCTGATATCGTCACTGGCAATCTTAGGGTGTCAAAAAGAGAAGAATCCGGCATTGAACCCATCACCGAATCAAGCTTGACAGGTCACCTTAGCAATTCAAGCGATGACGAACAGCCAAGCGATGCTAGCGATATTGAGGAAGAAAATGCCGACCAAAGCACCCCAGAGGCCAACCTGGCGGAAGACGACTATCAACTGAATGAAGCCCTGAACCTTCTCAAAGGCCTGACTATCCTTAGCCGCCGAGGTTAATTTCAAGTTGCCGGAGCCTAAGGCTCCGGCAGCAATCTCCACAAGCACTGTCTTTCTGCGCCACTTGCCCGCTACTCACCCCACCTCTATGTAATTCAGCCTGAATCCGGTCGACGATTTTGCTATCGTAAAGTTTGTATATTCAGTTCACCGGAGTAGAAATGTTTCAGGGTCTAATGCAACAGCAACCGCTAATGATTTCCAGCATCATTGAATTTGCGGAACGCTGGTATCCCAGTGTCGAAGTAGTTTCCCGCACTGTTGAAGGTCCAATTCATCGCTATACCTACCAAGATATGGGCGTACGTGCCCGCCAACTGGCAGACAGCCTGAAAAGGCTTGGTGTTGGCCACGGTGACCGTGTAGGCACACTTGCATGGAATGGCTACCGACACCAGGAGCTTTACTATGGAGTTTCAGGCAGCGGAGCTGTACTGCATACCGTCAATCCAAGGCTTTTTAAAGAGCAATTGGCCTATGTCATTAACCACGCCGGTGACAAAGTAATTTTTACTGATCTCACATTTGTCCCATTATTAGAAGGACTAGCAGAACAGCTCAGCAGCATCGAACACTATGTGATCATGACTGACCGTGAACACATGCCAGAGACCACTCTGGATTCTGTCGTATGCTATGAAGATTTCATCGCCAGCGGTAACGAAAACTACGAATGGCCCATCTTCGATGAAAACTCTGCCTCAAGCATTTGCTATACATCAGGTACAACCGGGAACCCAAAGGGCGTAGTTTACTCTCACCGCTCCAGCGTGATTCACGCAATGGGTAGTGCTATCCCAAACGCTTTAAACTTGTCGGGCAATGATTCAATCTTACTTGTCGTTCCCCAGTTCCACGTAAACTCATGGGGAGTGAGTTACGCTGCACCAATGAACGGCTGCAAACTGGTATTACCTGGCCCTGCGATGGACGGGGCCTCAATTCATACGCTTCTAGAACAGGAAAAGTGCACATTATCTCTGGCGGTACCCACAGTCTGGATGATGTTAACAGGCTATCTACGCGAAAGCGGCGCACAACTCCCAAACATGAAGCGTGTGGTTATCGGTGGCTCAGCAGTACCGGAAGCTATGATCCGGTCATTTGAACAAGACTACGGGGTTAGCGTAATACACGCGTGGGGAATGACAGAAACCAGCCCGCTCGGCACACTTAACTTCTTAATGCCACATCTACAAGACCTTGACTACGAAGACCAAATGCCAGTGAAACTAAAACAAGGCAAACCACTCTTCGGCATCGACATAAGAATCATAGACGATGAAGGCAACCCGCTCCTCCATGACGGCATCGCTTTTGGCAGATTGCAAACTCGCGGCCACTGGGTCACAAGCGGCTATTTCAACGATGAAGAAAACCAAGCGTTCACTGCCGACGGCTGGTTTGATACCGGCGACGTAGCCACCATCGACAAGGACGGCTATATGATGATCACCGACCGCACCAAAGATGTCATAAAGTCCGGTGGTGAATGGATAAGCTCTATTGAGATTGAAAACCTAGCCGTCGGGCACCCTGCTGTCGCTGAAGCGGCAGTTATTGCGATCCCACACCCCAAGTGGGATGAAAGACCATTAGTAGTTGCCGTCATTGCTAACGGCCAACAAACAGACAAAGATGAATTACTAGCACACTTGGCTAAAGGTTTAGCCAAATGGCAAGTACCAGACGATGTAGTTTTTGTCGACGAGCTACCCCATGGGGCCACAGGTAAGCTTAATAAATTAAAGTTACGTGAAGACTTCACAAACTACGAATTCCCTAACACATGATCAGTATTCTGCAGCAACAACAGTACGCGGTTTTTGTAATAATAATTATTGCGTTAATCATCTCGTTAACGTTCCACGAATTTGCACACGCCGCATCGGCAAAATATTTTGGCGACGATACCGCTCAACGACTGGGTCGCTTAAATATTAACCCAATAGCTCACATCGACCCGATAGGATTACTGATGGTGGTATTAGTTGGCTTCGGGTACGCAAAACCAGTTCCTACTAATCCACGTAACTTTAATTCAAAATGGGCAATGCCTCTGATAGCAGCTGCTGGCCCGGCGATGAACTTACTCCTAGCGTTCATCACCATTAATGTATTTGTTTTCGGGGTTAACTCAGGTATTGCGTGGTTCTCTGAGCCCGGCCCTGAATACTTTTTCAAGCTTCTGGCCAGAATAAATTTACTACTCATGTTATTTAATCTGATACCACTTGGTCCACTCGACGGTCACTACATACTTGGTCACTTTCTACCGCACAATGCTGCGATGAAATACCATGAATATAATAGTAAGTACGGGCACTACGCCTTTTTAGGGCTTATTCTGCTAAGCATTGCCGGAATACCTATATTCTTCGCCTTGATGAATCTCTCTAATACAATACTTCCCTACCTCATTATTGGATAACACCAATAAAACTTAATATGGGTTGACCGCCTAACGTCAACCCACTATCCCTAGCTTAGTACAACCCGCTATTCCACACTCGCAACATCGCGTTGCTCATTACAATTCTTTAAAAATCCACACACTTAATTCATTACATAAACACTGCTCGAAATAAGCCGCGGGAACACTATTCAGCGCTGTGCTTTGATCACTATTAAAATAGCATCAAGGCCAGACCTCGGAAGCTGACAATATACCGATCCAGCTCAGCAATTATTTTTTATTAAAATATACGAACCCTAAAGAGCTGACCCATGGATGTTATATAACAAATAACTGCACGGTGTGAGGAACTTCATTCAGCCGCTTTAAGTCATCGTGCTACTGGGATCCACACACCTGTACTTACATACAGGCATGTTGGAAAATATTACTCATTTACCGCTGTAAAAGCACTTATTAACGGTTTACCGACCAAGGCACTAG
>JALZUX010000540.1 GCA_023301405.1 Granulosicoccaceae bacterium
ATCAATGAGACTATCGCACTCGACCCTCGCCCCGCCCATGAAAGAAACAAAGACGGCCGGTTAAACCAGCAGTGGCATATGCGACTAATGGATATTGACATCTCGTGGCAGGTGATAAACACAACCGCTGAAATCACCAACGTCAAACACTTTATTCAGGCTGGGAAGTAACTACTATTTTTCCACAGGCCAGCCCCTTTAAGCCGTATTATTTACGGGGATCGTCAGTCAGCGGCCTCGCGCAGCAATCGTGAAAAACAGATATCTTAATCGAGCAAGAAGTGCCCCGACTAGGGTGCAGTCTCTGTACGCAGCCCCTGATAAACCAAAGCAGCTATAACAATGCCCCCGCCAATCAATGTTCTGGTGTCTGGCACTTCAGCAACAAACAGCCATACCCACAGTGGCGCCAGCGCGGTCTCACCCAAAGCCAACAAAGGCACTTGAGCTGCTGGCACACTGCGTGACGCGAGCGTTATCAGGATAAAGCCAAAGCCCACTTGCACACTCCCCATCGTTAAAGCCAGTAACATATCGCGCAGACTAATTTGAAAACTGTCGATCATTGGCACACAACAGACGGCAGCAACCAAACCTGCGAGCGCAGTTGCAGGCAGCATATCGCGATCTCCAGAGCTGCGTAATGCCACAACTAATACGGCAAAAGAAAGCACCGCGAGGACGGCATACCACGCGCCCAGAATATCGCCGGCCGCCAAGCCCCCGGACACCATCACGCCTATTCCTACAATAGCAATTAGCATCGCAATCCAGGTGGCACGACTGACGCTTTCACGCAATACGATCCATCCGAGGAATGCCGCAAATAACGGCCCTGTGCTTAGCAGTAACACGGTGTTAGCAACTGTTGTGTTGTACAAGCTCAACACGTAAAAAATAAATCCGAATGCCAGCGCGAAAGACACAATCAAATCACGGAGTCGGACACAACAAAACTGCCGGACCAGCTGGCCGCGCTCACGAAGAGCCATAAAGACAAGCACAGTGACGAAAAAAGCCAGAGATCGATAGAACAACAGTAACCAGGCGTCAGCGCTGTCGATAAATCGAACAATTAGCCCGCCAGAACTCAGGAAGACGCCGGCCGTAACAGCATATAAAACACCGCGGGTATGGGTTTGCATTGTTATTTCGGCCAGTGTGAGTAAATAAAACAGACTGTGCCGGTTACGCAATACACCTCATAGAGGAAAGACGCCCAAAGCATGGCTAACCAGGCGCATCAATATAAATATTACCAGCAACTTTCAAAGTGCATTACAACACGTCTTTAAGGCTGTGTCCGGTCAAAAATCAGACCTGAAAATTCAGCCTCTAGCGTTGAGTGGATCTGCTCATATTGAAACGTTCAGGCTTGTATTTGCCATTAAGTAGCTTATGACTAGCCGAATAGATCGGCAACTCTCGCGAATTACAACTGTTGCAGATGATCTCGCAGCACCTGGAAGTGCAGACTGCGGGTTTGGTGGAAGGAAGCGCCAGGAGGGACACGACGCTTTTATTTTGTGTGGAACCGTCGGTCTTGAAGAACTGCGGCTATATCGGGAACTTCTGGAACGACGTAGCAGTGGTCTGTCTGCCAACCTACCGCGATGCGCGTAGATCACCGCTACCACCTACTCATGGACAGGTGATGCCTAGGCACCACCTGAACTTTTGGCTTTGTTGACCCTAGCTTGCAGTGGCTGCAGCTGCAAAGTTAGCCAGCGCTCCGGTGACTTTTTCTATTGCGGCCTCACAGCCTTTTACGTCATGGCGTTTAGCCAATTCAGCTGGATCATTGTAGGCCAACCATACTTCTCCGCTGTCGTCTTCCCAGATCAGTGCTTTTTGCGGAAGATCGATTGCAATAGTGCGCTCGCAATTCATTAACGGAGTACCTACTTTGGGATTACCGAAAATAACAACTTCTGTTGGCTTAAGCGTTAACCCTGCTTTTTCTGCACCTGCCGCATGATTGATTCGCCCGAAGACGCTCATCCCTTTTGACTTAAGAATCCCCTCAAGTTTGTCAGCCGTGTCGACGACACTATGCGCACTTTTTAATTTTATTAAACCTGTGTCAGCCACAGCAACTCCTACAAAACACGTTAACGCGACAATAACTGTCGAAAGTAATTTCACCATTGAATATCTCCACATATCGGGTTACACAACCCCAAAGAACTGACAAAGTATTTGACTGTTTGTTCCACAATCAGCACTGGACACAACCATCAGCACCTTCCACTAAAGGATGGCGCGTAGGAACTGGCTAGCTTTCCATTGGTCCGCCGGCATCCTTCCAATCACCAAAGCCACCCACGTTAGTTACTGAACTAAAGCCCATTTCAACCAGGGTTTTGCCCGCCAGTGCGGCCTGCCCGCCTGCACCACAGACAAGGTAAAGTGGCGCATCTTTTTGCAATATTTGGTTGTGAAAAGGGGTAGCGGGATCAGCGGCAAATTCAATGAAGCCACGGGGAATGCGGTGGGCGCCTGCTATTGTGCCGGACTCCACAATCGCGGAAGAATCGCGCACATCGATAAAAACACCCTTACCATGTTGCTTAATTGCCTCTTCTGCGGAGATTCGCGGCACGGCTGAATTTGCTGCTTCGAGGTATTCTTTTGCTGTTTTCATTAGTTTTCCTGAAGGCGATAAAAAAACACCGCCCCAGAATACGACACTTTCAACAATGCTTCCATGATCGGATTGCCTGGACAACGGCAAACGCGATCAGAAAAACTCTGACCGCGCTTGCTCCGTTCGACTAACCACTACGATTCGGACTTATCGACCCGCAGCAAACTCTGCATTAGCCACAATAGTCTGCAGAAAAAATTTGATCGAAGAACGCATCAGCAATATGAGCATCACCTTGTTCATTCGGGTGAATCAAATCGCTTTGCATTAACTCTACGCTATACCCTGTTCGCACATCCACCAAAGACAGGTTTGGATTATTGGACTCGCTGACATAAGACTCAATTTGACTGCCTAACTCTTGAACAAGAACAGGTCTATCAGCACCGTCTACTGTGCTAAACCAAGGGACCAAGTTAGCGACCAACACCAATGTACCGGGCTTTGTGCTTTCAATCGCAGCGATCACCTGATCAATGTCGGCCAGCGTACCAGCAACATCACCACCTCTCCACAAATCAACTGACCCAACATGAAGTAACACAACATCAGGCTTTTGGAGATTTATCGCTGCGACTGCACCTGCATTATTTTGTTTAGTGCCTGTTAGAAAAGCACTAGCGGCGTGTCCGCTGTAACCTTCATGCGGTTGGTAGAAATCTGTGGCCGGGCTGTTTGCGCTTTGCGTACCGACAAATCTCATCGGACAACCAGAGTCAGTAATCATATTTTTCAATTCGAATCGATAACTTTTGGCTCCCCGTACCCCCTGAGTAATTGAGTCTCCCATGGGCATCAGCCTTATAGAACCACTCTCTGCGATATCTGCCAAGCGCTCCTGAACGTTAACCTGCGTTGCAACCAGCCTCACGTCACTAGTTGCATCATCTACTGTAATATCGACAGAAGTAACATCCACAGCCAATTCACCTTCGTCCGCTGACTGAGTCTCAACAGCCGGTGCAGTGTCGGTCGCCACACCAGCCTCGCCGCTTAGTAGTGTTGACTCGCCATCACAAGCCGCCAATGAAAGCCCCATCAACACGATGGGCGCTAAAGAAAAAATAGGGGATTTTTTAGCCGATAGAGATCGTTTCATTTGCCTTCTTCTTATTATTTTGTGTATTGATTATTTCTGACGTGAAATGCAACGAAAACGGCGCACCGTTCCGCACAACTCCACAATATTTCTAACTCCTTAAGTTGTAGTCGAGGAATTGACGTTTGTCATCACCGGAAGCGCGTGACAAATTTGACAGGTGGCAAATCGAGGCATACTCGATACAACAGGAATCAGTTGATCAACAGGCACTTCGTGATACCCCGACTGAAATCAATGACCGGGCGCACCACATACATCAACAAAAACACACCAGGATAGCGATGCCAGCCAGAGCACATGAGCCGCCTTAGCGCAAACCGGCGCCAACACACTGACATCAAAAACCGCAAAGGTGGTGAGTTTTACCCTGTTAATTTACGACCAATAAAAACAATCGCTTCAGACCTAATACATCAAGGCTTCAGCACCCAGGAAGGTTTTCGTTTTTCAAAAAAAGAACTTATCCCTTCAAGCGCTTCAGAGGACTGCACTCGATCCGCAAAATTTTGCGCTGCAATATCTATTATCTGATCACGATCAGTAACGCCGTTTAGCGCGAGTATAAGCGCTTTAGAATCTGCCACTGCGCCGGGCGCACAACTGAGCAGTTGTTTCCTAAGCTGCATTTCTAATGCGTCAAGCTCGGCCATATCGTCACCCAACTCATCCGCAAAACCAACATCAAGAGCCCCAACACCGTCAAACCTTGCTGCGGTTAACATTAACCTTCGTGCTGTTGGATAGCCCAGTTTCTGAATAACATATGGTGCTATTTGCGCTGGGCTTAAACCAATAGCCGTCTCGGTCATCGCAAACTTTGCACTCGCTTCACACAGCACAACATCGGCACAGCATGCCAAGCCAAACCCGCCAGCAATTGCAGCCCCTTCCACAATGGCAACCACCAACTGCGGCATACTATTGACCAAAGCTAACAAGTGCCCGATATCGCTGGACATTACGATTGTTGACTGCCTTGTTGCCGCACCCGAGGCCAATTCTTTAAATGCCTTAAGATCACCACCGGCACAAAACACTCCACCTCGCCCACGCAACGTAATCCCTCGCACACTGCGATCATCGCGCACCGTGTTTAGCACAGCGCTCAATTCTTCACGCATCTGATCGGTCAGCGGGTTTCTTTTTTCAGGCTGGTTAAACCAAACAGTGAGCCAACCGCTATCACTTTGCAGATCGAGAACAGACACGTCAGGCAGGTTATTCAAAAAATTATCCTCGTAAAGTTCATCAACGGTGAGTCGGGTTAATTAAAGTGATAATGCTCCACACTGACTCTCCAAGTAGAACAGTGATTATAAGTAGTTTCGATAAGAAAGCTTACCCTCAGATCAATCCACCCAAGTATACGCACCACAAGTCAGTCACTATTACAGACTCTGATAAACTAACCTCAGACGCAGAGCGCGAACAAACTCTATTTCAACGCTATCCTCAACAGGAAAATTGCCCATGAAAATCGAAGAAACAGTAGCCGTAGTTACCGGCGGTGCATCAGGACTTGGCGAGGCCGCTGTACGCGAAATAATATCTCGTGGTGGAAAAGCTACCATTGTGGATCTGAACGAAGACCTGGGTAATGCACTGTCAGAAGAACTGGGAGACAGTGCTATCTTTTGCAAAGCAGATGTCTGCAATGAGGACGACGTATCCGCGATGCTTGACTCATGCACAAGCGCTTTCGGCAAGGTTACGGCTGCAATAAATTTTGCAGGCATCGCCGTTGCCGTAAAAACACTGGGTAAGGACGGGCCACATCCCTTAAAACTGTATCAGAAAGTTATTGATATAAACCTGATCGGGACCTTCAACGTATCACGACTAGCCAGTGAAAGAATGCAAAAAAACACAGCCAATGAAGACGGTGAGTTGGGGGTGATTGTCAATACCGCGTCAGTGGCTGCTTATGACGGTCAGAAAGGTCAATCAGCTTATGCGGCTTCAAAAGCCGGAGTTGCAGGCCTTACCTTGCCTATGGCGCGAGACCTTGCAAGCTACGGAGTTCGCGTCAATACGATTGCACCTGGTTTATTTTTGACCCCTATGCTGGCCACTCTACCAGAAGAAGCACTCGAAGCACTGGCTAGCCAACCGCTGTTCCCTCAGCGATTGGGCAAGCCAGTTGAAATAGCAAAGCTTGCCTGCTTTATGATCGAGAGTGCCTACCTAAACGCCGAAGTAATTCGGCTTGACGGCGGTATACGTTTGCCGTAATCCACGCGCCGGCCACTGCTCGCGAAGAGTGACCGGCTCTGTACCACTTATAGGCGCACCTCCGTTTTAGATGCTATGCCTGCTACGATGAAAAACTATAAAGGTAGGCATCAATACGCTCTATTGATCGATCGACTCCCATAGCTCTACTGCGCGCCCGACAAGCAATAATAGCGCACT
>JALZUX010000541.1 GCA_023301405.1 Granulosicoccaceae bacterium
CCGGAATCGTGTGTACTTTCTGTGGCAGATTCACCGGTCTCCAATTACTCTATTCGTAATCCAATCCTAATGAGAACAAGGGTCCCGAATCAAGATCGAAAACGAATAACCATTAAAAACCTCCCCAGCATTGAGCCATACACCATCGTCTTATGACATTCGACCAAATAGCAATTTTCTCAATACTCGCGGCCGCGATGGCACTGTTTATCTGGAACCATTGGCGTTTTGACGTTGTGGCTGGCTTTGCACTCATGGCGGCCGTTTATACCGGCATTGTGCCTTTTGAACATGCGTTTAGCGGATTCTCTCACCCCGCTGTTATTACCGTTGCAAGCGTGTTGGTGATCAGCCAGGCATTGCAATCCTCGGGGGTCGTCAATCTGTTTCTTCGTTATCTGGGGCTGTTTCGAAAAAGCAAACACAAACAATTAGCTGCCAATTGCGGTACCACGGCCTTGTTATCGGCATTCATGAATAATATCGGGGCGCTGGCGTTAATGCTGCCAATCACCGTCCGCGATGCCCGCAAAGCCAAACGCGCTGCGTCGTCACTTTTAATGCCATTGTCATTCGCCAGTCTACTGGGTGGCCTTGTGACTCTGATCGGCACACCACCAAACATTATTATTGCTACCTTCCGCGCTGAACAAACCGGCCAACCGTTCGGCATGTTTGACTTCACGCCGGTAGGCTTAGCGGTAGCTTTGGCTGGTATTACTTTTCTGGTTTTATGCAGCCGCTTTCTGCTACCCGACCGAGATCAGCACAGCAGCAACAACCACTTTCAAATTGCCCAATATTTGACTGAAATTTCGATTCCTGAAACCTCACAACTGGTTAACAAAACAGTTCGTGATCTAGAGCTCATGTGCGAGAACGAAGCAACGGTGATGGCTATCATTCGAAACGACCACCGTCGCCTTGCCCCTCGGGCAATAGAAAAAATTCGCGTAGGCGATGTTCTTATCTTGCAGGGTGACAGCGAGGCATTACAGCCTCTGTTTGAAGACACTGCACTGGTTCATGCTGGCGCAGAAATTACAGAAAGCAGTTGGATCAAATCCCCGGACGTGGAAATTATTGAAGCGGTAGTAATGCCTAACTCAATGATTCATGGAATTGCCATGCGCTCGCTTAGAATGCATGAACGGTTTGGCGTTAACCTGCTAGCCGTCGCACGTGAACGGCATACTTCAACCGCAAGGCTCAAGAATACTCAGTTTAAAACCGGTGACGTAATGCTTCTGCAGGGCGAGCGCCAGGCACTTAATCATTTATGTGCAAACCTTGGTTGCCTAATGATTAAAAATCGCGGAGTAGAAATAACCCCGCGGCGCTCTGCACTACTAACACCTATCGTCTTTGCCATTGGTATAATCGCCACGGCAATCGGTGTGGTACCAGTGCAAATTGCATTTACCAGCGTGGTTGGTGCTTTAGTCATACTAAAAGCAGTATCGCTTCGTGAAGCGTACCGAAGTATCGAGTGGCCGGTCATTGTACTGCTCGGGTTTCTAATTCCGGTCGGAGAGGCACTTCAAACAACCGGGGCAACAGTTCTAATAGCCAATGCAATTGTTTCTGTTGCAGACGACATACCGCTGTGGGGACTTCTAGCGCTGATCATGATGACATCAATGGCGTTATCTGATCTGGTGCACAACACCCCTACTGCTATTCTCATGGCCCCCATTGCGCTCAGCCTAGCCGACACTTTTAATCTGCCCCCCGATCCGCTTTTCATGGCTGTGGCAGTAGGCGCTGCATCACCATACCTAACACCCGTAGGCCATCAGTCCAATACGCTGGTACTTGGGCCCGGCGGCTACAATTTTGGTGACTACTGGAGACTAGGCCTACCGTTAGACATCATTATAATAATTGTTGCCGTACCAATGATACTGCTAGTTTGGGCCTAAGTACTTAAGCCCATGTACTGCAAATATTGACTAACAGCAGACCCCGGCCTGTTAGTCCTGATCTATTTCGTCATCTTCCATCGGGTCGCCACACAGGTCTTGAACCAGTGAGTGCTTTTCAACCGTAAACCATTTTTTGAACGTTGCAAATGTACGATCTTGAGGCCAGTCTTCAACCTTAGTGTGCCACCCCATGAGCTCCGCTTCGAAGATCATATCGAACGCTCTTTCGAGCGTTTCGAGGGCCTCTTTGTCATCATAATATTCAGGCAACAAATACACTATTCGGTCGTCTTCTTTAAACGGTGATCCAGCGTCCTCAAATCGGGCTGCCCAGTCAATGTAAGGTTTCTTGGGACGCACAATAATGGCACTTCGATTTAGCATAATTAAAACTCCCGTACGCTACTCGACACCTTCAACAATAACCACATCAGCATCTGCACAGCTATTGCGAATTCCCTTCGCTATCTGGTACTCATCACTGTGATAGGCAGCTAATGCCGTTTCATAGTCTGGCCATTCAATAACAACGTTACGGCTATGAGTATTGCCTTCCATGCCTTCGCACTTACCACCTCGTACAACAAATTTAGCACCGTATTTTTCGTAAACAGGAGCACCAGCTTTCAGGTAGTCAGGGTAGTTTTTTTCATCCTTGACGGTGACGTGAGCAATCCAGTAGGCCTTGGGCATAGTTTTTCCAGTAGTTAAAACGGGTTAATTGACCCTTCCTATACTATCACTTTCAAACGGAATTTCATCACTTCTGATAATTGTATTAACAAGGCCGTTGACGTTCAGTGCTGCCGAAGTCATAAGGTATTTCTATCGAATGACAACACGCTTGCTAAGCCGTTTTAAGTTAACTCCATGTCACCGGCAGGCTCAACAATCCACGAAATGCCCAACCCTCCATCATCGGTTGAGGCTGCTGGTCATCAATTCTCAAGTTTTTGAATCGCTTAAATAGCGCTGGCAGGGCAACGTCAGCAATCATTGCTCGTGACGCCCAAGCTCCGGCACAAAAATGAGGACCGGCGCCAAAGGCAATACTTTTGCTTGTATCGTTGGTCAAATCAAACTGGTCTGGATTGGTAAAACAGCTGTGGTCACGGTTTGCGGCACCAAACATAAAAAATACCCGTTCATCTTGCAACAAATTGATACCGCTAAAACAATAGTCTTTAGCAATACGACGCGGCGACATACCAATTGGAGATATCCAGCGGGCATATTCTTCGAATACATTTAGCCAGCTTGCTGTGCCACTGTTAACTGCGGCCAATTGATCAGGATGTGACAGCAATGCCCAGCTTGCGCCGGCGATGGCATCGCGAGGTTCATTTTGCCCACCACTTATTGCAAGCTTAATGTTTGCACAAATGCTTTCTATGGGCATGCCAGCGTGCTGCATGACGCCAAGCAGGCTTGGCTCAGAGTCAGCAGCCGCGCTTGCCATCTTATCTTTAATAGCTTCATCAAGCAGTGCTGTGGCGCGATTACATTTTGCTTCAATTTCCGGCTGGCCGGTATAGTTGGCGATGCCGTCTATCATATGCTGAGAGGCACTATCCATCTGTGCCGCGGTAACATTAGTAAGACCGGTTAAAGAGCGTAAGCAATTTGCTGAAAACGGTAGCGCATATTGACGAACCAAATCAGCATGCCCTGCTGGTGCCAGATGCTCTAGCACTTCATCAGCATGATGCTGAAAAACGTTAGTCCAGTAATCACGTACAGTGGCCGGCGACATAGAAGGGAAAATTGCCTTTTTCTCTTGCTGATGATCAGAGCCATCTTTTCGCATCATGTTATGTCCCATGAGCTTATTCATCAGGCCTTCCGGTTGATGCGAACTAAATACAGACACATTTTTTTCGGCGGTTGCGATGTCGTCCCGCCGCGTAAACAGAATACTACCGAGTTGCGGCACATAGGCGATGGGGGATTCCTTACGTAGTTCAGCCAACGCTGGATAAGGATCTGATTTGAATTGATTAAGATCAATGTCAATAACCGGGGGTCTCGCCAAGTGGCTCTCCTTTTTTGTACGTCAGCGTTTACTTGTTACAGCGGCGTTATTAACGATTTAATATTGTCACCACACCGTTTACCGGATCTATAGTCACTTCATCACCGGTTTGTATAAGCTGTGTGATATCACCCTCTTCAAAGCGATCACATAAGGTTAGGTTAGCCAATGCTGCCCCCTGCGCAAGAATGGTATTGGCGGTATTAAACAAAATGGCTCTGGGGGCCATTTGACGGGATGTCATTTCATGTAGCATCCATGCGGTAGCTACACCGCCCTTGGCCGTATTCATGACAAGTATTTTATCAACATAACTGATTCCGACCAACTTGTGTTGCGGCCGGGAGAATACGCCTTTAATACGGTCAAGGTCATAGCGGGCCGAGAAGTTATCGTCGGCAACCAGCGCCACCCCTTCAACCGCAGAGCCTATTCCAGCATGGCAATTTAATTCTATTGTCATCGTAACTCTTCAGCCTGTATTGCAGAATTCATACATCATGACCTATGAAGATAGGTTGTTGTGACTATTGAAGGCGCTACTATTTTTCAATTTTTGAATAGCACAAATTTGCCAACTGAACTATGCGCTCTACTTTAATCATTTGATTGGCGACAGCTTCAATGGCGAGAATACTGTTTCTCATCTTCATTCACTTTAATTGGCCGTCACTTTTTGCGGCTCAAAACATGGCTTACAACTTCGTTGCTGGTCTTGTAAATAGTGGCCATTGCCCGAAAACCACACCACGTTATTAAGCAAGCATGAAATACTCAATCACACACTTCGGAGCGCGTAAATCACTCTAGAATTTCACCCGCTATCGCGGATTGCACGCAGCTTTCCATAGATGCTAGTGCAGGCAAATACCCATAGCCACCCAGTATGTTAACTATTTTTGTCGAGTTAGACAGCAACCGCTTCCATCCATTGGCCTCGCCAATTTCCCTTGCATACTGTTGATAGAAGCATGTGCCTTGCAATACTTTACCGCCAAAGCCTTCAATCGCCTTCACGTACCCGGCAGCTGTTGCATCAACATAAACACTGGCTGGCGTGCAAACAAGTAAATCAGTGGAAGGGTGAATTTTGCTACCACTGCAAAGACCGGCAACTGTTTTCATTTCCATTAATGATAGCTGCGGCGCTGCAAACACAACCACATCTACTTTTTCACCAACAGCACCAAAAGGTGATCTTAAGGTATCGATATCGGGCTGGTAAATATCGGTCGCAGTTAATCGCTCTCCACCAACGTCAGATAGTGTGGCGCACTCTGGTGTGATACCCACAATATGAAACAACGGTGTTGATCCATAACTGGCCATCGCCGCACCCATGTGCTTTATTTCATCAGATGTAGGAATGCAGTCAATGCCTTCAATCACAGGCACTTCCCAGTACGACCCTGCCTTGCGGCCAATCACTGCACCTAGCACACCCCAGTCAGTTAGATTTTCAGGTTTTACGTGAACTTTATAACGGCAAGTAGCCTGCCTGTGTTGATCAAGATGCAATCCGTAACGTGGTGTGTAACCGGTAAAAGCCGCTGCCAGAGCCGAAGGACCTCCCTCAAAATTTGATCGGGCACCGCACACGCTGTTTGAGTAAATCACAACCCCCGTATCACCGTAGGCTACATGGTCACCAAGAAGCGGAGAGTTAACAGTCTGGTAGTTGATGCATGTATTAGTCATAACAACGCCCATTGACTCACATGCCTTGATAAAGCGGCGTTCAAGATTGGCCATCTCTTCCGTTTGCCCCAACGGATCGTAATAACGTAGATCAACACCGCGAGGATCAGTGATTAGCGGGATTCTCAGTTGACGGTCTTCGAAGGGCATTGACGCAAAATTTTCAAAAAACTCAACGCCTGCTTCTCCTATTGATTCAGGATCAGCCATCATGTGTGCCTGACTTACAGCAACCATGTCTTGTGCGTCGAACATGCGACCAATCTGGAGCTGGTGCTCAATGGCCCATTGCCGCGCCTGCCCTAATTCACCGGCCCGCATTGCTTCGGTCGCACTATTTAGTTTCAAACTGTTCCTCCGGATAAAACGTTACAGCACTTAAACGCTGAAGTATTCTCTGCATAGCTTTGCTACCCGGGACACGTCTCTGCCCGACACATCTTTATGAACCACCAAGCGTACTTTTGCAGCAGGTGATATGGCAACACCTTTTTCGGCAAGTTTTTGCGCCAAGCCGTCCGCCACTTTCTGGCCGCAATCTAAAAATACCATATTAGTTTGCAGGCTGTCGTCTGTGAGATTCAGTGCATCAATATCGCGTAGACCATCAAATAGTTTTTTGGCGTTATCGTGGTCTTCTTGAAGTCTGTCGACGTTATCGCGAAGTGCCACGATACCGGCCGCAGCGATGAAGCCCGCCTGTCGCATACCGCCACCAAGCATTTTGCGCCACCGCCGGGCCTTATGGATCAGTTCAGCACTACCACACAGTACTGAACCCACCGGCGCGCATAATCCTTTTGACAAGCACACTGAGACAGAATCAAAGTACTGAACGATATCTTTGATATCAACGCCGTGATGTACAGAGGCATTAAATACCCGGGCGCCATCAAGATGTAAATTTAACCCGCGCGAGTCAACCAATTCACGAACTACAGCCAAGTACTCCATGGGCAAGGCACGGCCGCCTACTGTGTTCTCAAGTGACAGCAACTTAGTTCTGGCAAAATGAATGTCATCGGGCTTTATAGCAGTTTCAATCTGCTGCAAAGATAATGTGCCATCGGCACGAAATTCCAGTGGTTGCGGTTGAATACTACCTAGAACCGCTGCACCACCTCCTTCGTATTTATAGGTATGAGCTTGTTGCCCGACAATATATTCATCACCGCGTTCACAGTGCGCCAGCAAAGCTAACAAATTGGTTTGCGTACCACTTGGCGCAAACAGAGCTGTTTCAAAGCCGAGCTTTTTTGCAGCCAATGCTTCGAGTTCATTAACCGTTGGGTCTTCACCATAGACATCGTCCCCGACTTCTGCAGACGCCATCGCGGCAAGCATGTCCGCAGTGGGCTTGGTAACGGTGTCGCTACGCAAATCAATTTTGATAACAGGTTTTTTGGAACTCATCACTTGCTCTATGGCTTTTTTACCAGAAATTTGCCTGCCTGTGATGACGACTCACGAGGCTCGTTGTTCTGGTAACACTAGCGTTAACAGTTTATTTATTTCCCTGAGACGTTGACGACTGTCGCCCCGGCTCATTGGCATAAAATTCATCCATATCTTCAATGAATGGAATCAGTCTAGGTTTATTAATTTTTAACTCGGCGCGGTTCATGCCGTCCATTTCATGTGGAAACACCAACCACTGATCGGTTTCATGGATATAGTAATGCGGCGTTAGATCTGTACGATTTTTAGACGGTTTAAAGTATGGCGTTGCGATTCGAATGTCTTCGGGTGTGTTGCGACGCGCTTTGTTCGTTAGCGTTTGAACAACGCCTTGCACGCTTAAACCTGTGTCGTAGACATCATCAACAATCAACAACGAATCATCGGCATTGATATTATTAATCAGGTAATCCAGTCCGTGCACACGAACGGGAGCTTCCAGTCTGCTTTTACCGCTATAAGACGATGTTCTGATAGAGATATGGTCAGTATGAATACCGTAAAAATCTAGCATTTCCTGCACGGCGATTCCAACAGGGGTACCACCACGCCAGACACCTACGATAAAATTAGGGTGAAATCCGCTTTTGAGAATTCGAGTACCAAGCTGCCATGAATCTTCCAACAACGATTGGGCACTGATATAGTGTTTGTCTACCAAAATATTGTCCTGATAAAACCTTTGTTAGCGGTTAATTAAACTCACAAAGATTTGATTGAATCGTTTATCAATTGCAAGCGCGCTACCGGGTCACTTGCACCGGTAACGGCTCGGCCTATCACCAGATAACGTGCACCGTTGGCAATGGCTTTTTCTGGAGTCATTACCCGCCGCTGATCGTCGGCGTTGTCGTCCGCTAAGCGTATACCCGGCGTAACCATAATAAGTCCTGGCACTTTATCAGAGATTTGATCAGCTTCCAGCGCCGAACACACAATGCCGTCTAGACCACTGGTTTTTGTCAACTGCGCTAATGCAATTACCTGTTCATCAATTGTGCGAGCTATGCCAGTTGCCTTAAGCTCTGGTGCATCCATACTGGTCAGCACGGTCACAGCAATCAATAGTGGAACACCCGGTGCCGTTGCGCCTATGGCATCACGGGCAGCCGCCATCATTCGCTGTCCTCCGCTGGCGTGCACATTCATCATCCACACGCCGTGTGCGGCAGCAGCTTTACAAGCAGACGCGACCGTATTAGGTATATCGTGAAATTTCAAATCAAGAAAAATATCAAACCCAAGCTTGTGCAATTCATCGAGCACTGACGGGCCTGCACTGGTAAATAATTCTTTGCCAACCTTAACCCGGCACAGTGACGGATCAAGTGTTTTGGCAAGGGCTAGTGCATCGTTAAGGTTTGGCTTATCCAGAGCGACGATGACACGTTTGCTATCTGTCATATTATTCACCTTCAGCACCAATGATTATCTTCACAGAATTCCAGTTCTCACAACCGGGACAACGCCACTGAATTTGCTTGCAACGATAACCGCAGCGATTACACCGATAGACTGGTTTTTCATCAACGACTCCACGCAGCATTTCGACCATCGCTGCGACTTTTTCTTTATCGCGAGGTTTAGTCATTTCAAGTTCGCGCTCGGCCCAGTCGCGCAACCCTTTTAATGATGGTCGATGGGCTATTTGCTCGATAAAAAACTCACTGGCGCTTTGCTCACCTTCCAGACGGCTGATTGCATCGCGGGCAAGCTTGATCACTGAATAACTGTTTTGCCGTTGACGAACATACTCCAGGTGCTTTGGCATGGCGGTGGGGTCGTCACTGTGAGTGAGCGCAAAGAACATCGATTCGGCTATTTCCGGCGCTAGCTCAGGGTGGTTCTTTTCAATTTCACTGAAGTGCTCAAGCGATTCGTCGTAGTTTTTCAGTTCGATGCATTGGCGCCCTAACATCAGCAATGCCCGACTACAGGCTGAGTGGCTTTTAAGCGCTTTTTTCAACCATTGTTTGGACTCATCAAGCTTGTCTTCAAGTTCGTGCAATGCGGCTATTTCGCAGCAATATTGCGCGATCAGTGAGTCACGTTCTTCGGCCGGCAGCACTTGGCTTTCGCGCGCCAGTTCAATTGCGCTTTCCCATTCCTGCTGCTTTTCATAGAGCCGAAGTAAGTGCGTGCGGGCTCCTAACCCTTGAGGATGCTCTTTAACGAGCGGGACTAATAATGCCTCGACCCGATCAAGTAACCCTGCCCCCGCGTAGTCGCGAGACAACTCAAGGATAGTCAGTTGTCGATGCTCGTCTGATAGCGCCCCTGAGGCAAGCAGGTGCTCGTGAACTCCAATAGCACGGGAGTACTCACCACGCCGCCGGAAGGCATCACCTAAAGTCTCGTAGACATCGTAAGAGACCTCGTCGACCGGGTATTGTCGCAGTAACCCGTCTAGTTCAGCATCGCGCTCTACACGATCTTTATGGCCGGGCAACAACGTCGCCAAATCAGTTGCTTGGCGTGACCAGAGACTACTAAAGACAAGACGAATATTATCGTAACCAATGCACCAACCGATAATTCCGGCAAGTAACACCAGCCACCAAGAGAATTCCATAGTAAATTTGAGCGTTGCGGCAGAACCTGACACAGCAATTCTGACGAGGTGTAGGCTCGATGTCGAGGAAAGTTACCGCATTGATGCTCATTCCGCACGAGCATCGCTGGATAATCAATACCAAAGTAGCAAGATCAACCAGATACTGCGGCTGGGAGAAGCC
>JALZUX010000542.1 GCA_023301405.1 Granulosicoccaceae bacterium
GCAATAAAGTTATTCTGTTGCATCAATAAGCAATATATCGCTTCTTGAACACCAGCCGCTCCCAATGAATGCCCCGACAAAGATTTTGTGGAGCTGATTTTCGGTGTGTTGCCACCAAACACTTCTGCTATCGCGCGAAGCTCCGTAACATCACCGGCCGGTGTGCTGGTACCGTGTGCATTCAAATAATCAATTGGCTGCTCAATACCATGCATCGCTAACTGCATACAACGTACAGCACCTTCGCCCGATGGCGCGACCATATCTTGTCCGTCAGAGGTGGCACCATAACCGATGACCTCTGCGTATATATGAGCACCTCGTTTGAGTGCGTGCTCCAGTTCTTCCACCACCAGCATGCCGCCACCACCTGCGATAACAAAGCCATCACGATCAGCGTCGTAGGCGCGTGATGCCTCTTCAGGGGTATCGTTATACTTTGACGACAATGCACCCATGGCATCAAACAAACAACTAAGCGTCCAGTGCTCTTCTTCACCACCACCGGCAAACACGATATCCTGCTTACCCAACTGGATTTGCTCTACCGCATGCCCAATACAATGTGCACTGGTTGAACACGCAGAGGACATCGAATAGTTGACGCCTTTGATTTTAAAGGGGGTAGCCAGACACGCCGACACGGTGCTGCCCATCGTTTGAGTAACCCGGTAAGGCCCAACCCGCCGAATGCCTTTCTCTCGCATGAGATCAGCGGCTTCTACCTGACTGGAAGATGCTGCCCCACCTGATCCGGCAATGATACCGGTTCTGACATTAGACACCATAGAATCAGCGAGGCCGGAGTCGTCAATTGCTTGTTGCATGGCGATATAGGCAAAACCCGCAGCGCCGCCCATGAAACGCAATTGCTTGCGATCGATATGCTCTTTGAAGTCCACTTCTGGAGATCCGGCAATCTGACTTCTCATGCCCAGCTCGGCATATTCCGGCTTGGCAGATATGCCAGATTTCCCATCACGCAGAGACTGCGCAACCTGTTGTTTGTCTGTACCCAGGCTGGAGACGATCCCAATCCCGGTTATAACGGCTCTTCGCACGATCAACCCTCACTTATTTAGGCTTAGATGGTACCACGCGGAATAAGATTCAACAGTTAACAACAGAATAAGAAGTCGCTTCAGCGCTGATTAACCCATCTACCACTTGGTGGCGGAAATACGGCCTGATATCAGCGTTACCCAAAGACTTTTTGCAGTAACACCGTAGTACGACTGGACGGATTAATTCGAATTGCTTGTTCTTCCCGGGCAAGATAGTGGAAAAAACCGGCCAAGCTTTCGGCCACAACGTGGTCGGCAAGATCAGCTTGCAGGCTCTTCATCTTAGGAAGATTCTTGATAAGCTCTTCAATCTTGCTTCTTGATTCCATCGCACCTGCATCAACCAAAAGCTGTTCAATAATGGGTTTGAGTTGATTTGAAAGGCGCTCGTTAACGCTCTGGCGCAGGTAGTTAGTTGCCGCAATATCATGCCCGTTAAGAAGTGCACGCGGATCTTCAAACTCTATACCGTTAACAAAAAATTTAATCAAATTGCGAGTTGCCGGTGCGGCCGACGCAGCTGCCATATTTAGCTGATTCTCCAGCGCATCAAATTCGGCGCTATAGCCGATGCGGGCTGATATTTTTTGAGCTTTTTGCCATGTACGCGGCAATGCGACTCGGACGGTTGTATCGTTGTAGCCATTCAATACGAATCGGGCTGAGACGTTGTCTGCGCCAATATTTAGAGCTTCACGCATACCCGCAGAAATCTCAGCACTACTGAGATCAGGACGATCGCCACGAGCGCCCTCGCGCCCATAAGTCGGTAAAGCACCATTCGCCGCATTCATCAGGTTATCGAAAACACCCGCATGGCTTGTCTGAACAGAACCTCCTACAACAACAGCAACAAGTGCTACTGGAAATATAATGGTATTTACTAGTCTAATTATTGTCACTGATGCCGTGCCCTGATCCATTTCCTAGCGGTGCACACTGACGCTGCAAGCCGCTTGCTTTACTGGTGGCGTAAGTTCTCACAATATTCCAAACAAAAGTAGCTTAAAACTCAAGGAATCACATTGCATAACATCAATGCAGAAACCGAACACTACCCATAGATAGTTCGCTGATTAAAACCACAAGAGTATTATTTCAACCCTCAAAAAAAAAGCCCCGCTATTGCGAGGCTTTTTTTAAACTGCAGGCAGGCTGCCTTACATCATGCCGCCCATTCCACCCATGCCGCCCATATCAGGCATAGCTGGAGCAGCAGCAGCATCCTGAGGAATATCAGCAACCATTGCTTCAGTTGTGATCATCAGACCAGCAATTGAGGCAGCGTTCTGAAGTGCAGAACGAGTTACCTTAGTCGGGTCAAGGATACCCATGGCAATCATATCGCCGTACTCACCGGTCGCTGCGTTATAACCAAAGTGACCAGACTCGCTGGCAACCTTGTTAACCACAACTGAAGGCTCGTCACCGGCGTTTGATACGATCTGGCGAAGAGGCTCTTCCATCGCGCGACGTGCGATCGCGATACCGTGGTCCTGATCAGGATTATCACCAGTCAGATCAGCCAAAGCGCCAACAGCGCGAATCAGTGCAACACCACCACCGGCAACCACACCTTCTTCAACAGCGGCGCGAGTAGCGTGCAGTGCATCATCAACGCGGTCTTTCTTTTCTTTCATTTCTACTTCAGTCGCTGCACCAACCTTGATCACGGCAACACCACCAGCAAGCTTAGCAACACGCTCTTGAAGCTTTTCTTTATCATAGTCAGAAGTCGCTTGGTCGATTTGAGTGCGAACCTGCTCAACTCGTGCGTCGATTTCTGCTTTAGCGCCGCCGCCATCAACAACAGTCGTGTTGTCTTTGTCGACAGTGACTTTCTTAGCGTTACCCAAGTCTTCTAAAGTAACTTTCTCAAGAGAAAGACCTACTTCTTCAGAAATTACCTGGCCACCAGTCAGGATAGCGATATCCTGCAGCATTGCCTTACGACGATCGCCAAAACCAGGTGCTTTAACAGCACATACTTTAACGATACCGCGCATGCTGTTAACAACCAATGTAGCCAACGCTTCGCCTTCAACATCTTCAGCGATGATCAGCAGAGGCTTGCCTGATTTTGCAACGGCTTCAAGAGTCGGCAGCAAATCACGAATGTTAGAGATCTTCTTGTCATATAGAAGAACGTATGGGTCTTCTAGATCAGCGCTCATTGCGTCTTGATTGTTGATGAAGTACGGAGACAAGTAACCACGGTCAAACTGCATACCTTCAACCACGTCAAGCTCGTTAGCAAGACCAGAACCTTCTTCAACAGTGATCACGCCTTCCTGACCGACTTTCTCCATTGCTTCAGCAATGATTTCACCGATGTTTGCATCGCTGTTCGCAGAGATAGTACC
>JALZUX010000543.1 GCA_023301405.1 Granulosicoccaceae bacterium
AAAAAGTTTAACAACGAAGAAATTGTTAATAAAATAAGCCGCAAAACAACACTAGGCCAAGACCAGATCAGACAAGCATTGTTCGACC
This sequence comes from Granulosicoccaceae bacterium, assembly GCA_023301405.1. Lineage (GTDB taxonomy): Bacteria > Pseudomonadota > Gammaproteobacteria > Granulosicoccales > Granulosicoccaceae. The sequence continues at coordinate 89 of JALZUX010000543.1, forward strand.
CGGCTAACTCAAACCCGGCTCTCATAACCACCACCGCACACCTGAAGTTAATATCGGCCCAACTTAGTAGGTTGCATCGCTGACGGGACAACCCATCGATACACCGCCCGCCATGCGCGCCACCACACACGGAATTACCATGCATCACAACAACAGTATTAACAGTGCTTACGATCAACTGCAAGCACTGCGTCAGGCATTACAATCGACCATCATCGGACAAACACGCGTCATTGATGATGTACTTGTCGCCGCAGCGGCCAGCGGTCACATATTGGTCGAAGGTGTTCCCGGTCTGGGAAAAACACTGCTAATACGCTGCCTAGCCAAGTGCATTGACTGCGGATACAACCGGGTGCAATTCACACCTGATCTCATGCCCAGTGATATCGTAGGCCACGCAATGTTTGATGCAAAGACACAAGAGTTCTCTATTCGTCGCGGACCGGTATTTACCAACTTTATTCTTGCAGATGAAATCAACCGGTCGCCTGCTAAAACACAAGCCGCACTGCTTGAAGCCATGCAGGAACAGCAAGTCAGTATCGAAGGCGAAACCATGCCGCTGCCAGACCCGTTTATTGTATTGGCTACACAAAATCCAATTGAGCAAGAAGGCACCTACCCGTTACCACAAGCACAACTTGATCGCTTCCTGATCAAAGCACTGATTGAATACCCGGGCGAAAACGATGAACTGGCAATGCTGAAACTCACCACGTCAGGATCAACCGGTGACAATCTTGATCTTTCCCGTGTGCAGACTTTCCTTGGCCCACAAGACCTGGTGAACATTCAATCAGCAGCGACACTAGTCCATGTTGACGATGAAGTCGCTCGGTATATTGTCACACTGGTACGCCATACCCGTGATTGGAATGGTATCGATACCGGCGCTGGCCCTCGTGCAAGTATCGCGCTGCTGCGGGCAGCACGAGCCCAGGCACTTTTGGCAGGGCATGATTTTGTCACCCCTGATGATGTTCAAACGATCGCCACTGCAGTACTCAGGCATCGTATTGCACTGACTGCCGACCTCGAGATCGAAGGATATCGGCCAGACGATATCATTAGTAACCTAATCGAACAGACCCAAGCCCCCAGACAATGAGGCCAACCTACATGACGGTTCATGCGGCTAGTACACTTGGTGCCGGCCTGTCTAAATGAGACCTGATAAAGCACTTATAGGCTGCATTCTTTTGCTGCTGCCAGTAGCTGCGGCCGCATCATACTATGCTATTGCGTTGCAGGTACTGGCCGTCGGGTGCCTGCTATTGCTGTTCTATTCACTAATTGAATGGTTCATCATCCGTCAAAGCTGCCAGTCAATTACCATCGCACGTCAAATGACCAGAAGCCTGTCGCTTGATGTCTGGTCTGACATCACCCTCAAAATACACAACCAATCAACGATAGGCCTCAGCCTTGAATTGCATGATATGCATCCATCAGAATTCGGTTTTGATGGCCTGCCAGAAGTTATGACACTCGCCAAGAACCAGCGTGGCACAATAACGTATCGAATCAAACCCGCAAAAAGAGGCGATTACACTTTCGCCGCCACAGACTGCCGAATCCGTGGAAAACTAAGTTTATGGCAGTATCGGCGCAAAATTCCATGCTTGAGTAACACAAAGGTTTATCCTAATTTCGCCGCCCAACGTCATTACTCGTTACTGGGTGCTAGCCATCAATCACACTTCGGCATACAACGTAAACAACAACGCGGAGAAGGCAACGACTTTCACCAATTGCGTGAATTTCGTGACGGCGATCCGTTGCGCGCGATCGATTGGAAAGCGACCGCAAGAATTCGAAAACTCATCACCCGTGAATACCAACAGGAACGCGACCAACAGATAGTAGTACTGCTCGACTGTGGGCGGCGAATGGCCCACAGTGACGCCGGGTTATCGCACCTTGATGAGACTCTCAACTCTGTTCTACTGCTAGCGCACCTAGCGATAAAACAAGGCGACGCCGTAGGAATGATGACCTTCGGCGGGGTTGATCGCTGGTTGGCACCAGCTAAGGGAAACAAAGCAAGCCGATCACTACTGCACAATCTTTACGACCTATACCCAACGCGCTCAGCATCTGATTTTCGCAACGCTGCCAGCCAACTGATGACTCGCCTCAAACGCCGCGCCATGGTTGTCATTGTGACCAATACACGTAACGAAGAAAACGACGAAATCACCGCTGCGATCTCCTTACTTAAAAATCGCCACCTTGTGGTTATTGCAGATTTACGCGAATCAGTGATCGATCAAATCGAATCAGAAACCCCAACTACCCTTGAGCAGTCACTCACGTGGTTGGGTGCGAGCAACTACCGAACCGAAAGGGAGCATTTTCACGAAAGACTTCGCGGGCACGGCGCTTTAATTCTTGATGTGATTCCGAAACATCTTACGAGTATGCTAATCAATCAATATCACGATATTAAGCGGCTTGGCAGGTTATAAAGCACTGAACAGTGTAAGCTGCATACAACACAAATACATTGGCATTTTTCGCTTTACAGCATAAAAAGGGTGGACACGCCTTAAGCTTATCCACTCTGCAACGGCCGCACTTTTTCGTAGGGTGGATAAGCCTAAGGTGCATCCACCATTTCACCACCAGTGTTTGGCCTTGCCAGCACGCCACGCTTGCTTCCGTCTATCCACCTATCCACCCACCGCCATTAAACTAATAACCTTAAAGACTGGATTTTGCCTTCAGCACTATTTTCTCAACGTGTTCACTGCCATTGAGAATCTCTCTGCCAGTAGATACATCACACATTTGTTCAAAGCTCGCAGCGATGTTTTCGGGGCTCCGCTGATCTTCGCTCAGGTAAATGCCCTCGGCTTCAATCAGTTTTGCCACAGTATAACAACCGGCCCCCGCCAACAAAATTGTGCGGTTCGGGCCATCGTCACTTGCTAAAAATAACACCGCTGGCGTTACGTGTTCCGGCGCAAGCGCCTCGAAAACTTCAGTTGGCATAACATCTTCGGTCATTCGAGTCGCTGCAGTTGGCGCAAGACAATTTACTTTTATGCCGTATTTTTCACCCTCGATGCACAGTACGTTCATCAATCCCACGACACCAAACTTGGCCGCGCCGTAGTTTGCTTGACCGAAGTTGCCATAGATACCCGACGTTGACGTTGTCATCACGATTCGACCATACCGTTGCTCACGCATGATTGGCCAAACCGCATGACTACAGTAGGCAGACCCATTCAGGTGAACATCGACCACTGCCCTCCAGTCATCAATCGGCAATTTCGCAAACGATTTATCACGCAAAATACCTGCGTTGTTCACCAGAATATCAACACGCCCCCAGGCGCTCATCACCTGCCCTACCATCTCTGCCACCTGGCTTTCGTCAGTGACATTGGCAGCATTGGCGATAGCAACACCACCCGCAGCACGAATTTCCTCAGCTACAAGTTCTGCTGCCGAAGCCGAGCCACCTGAGCCATCACGGCTACCACCCAGATCGTTAACAACGACTTTAGCGCCACGCGCTGCTAACTGCAGAGCATGGGAACGGCCAAGACCAGTACCGGCTCCGGTCACGATTGCCACTCTTTCGTTAAATGAAATTGACATGGGAAAACCTCGTTAGTTGATCCGTTATAAGAATTGGCACAGGTACTGCCAATGAATATTAATTCGACGGGCAGTGTTTTAAGATACGTTGCAACAAATGGGTTATGATTCCACATTTTTTTACACACCGGAAACGTTTTATAACAACGTACCCGATGATTGTCACAGACAATGCACGTATATTGAAATAATCAATTCAGCTTGGAACAACCATGAAAGCTCTCTTCAGCCAACGCCAGTACCCGGATCACCACAATCCGGGTTTTTCACATCCTTACTATCCAGACAAGGCGGCGCAAACATCCAATGTTTCCCGCATGCCGGAAGCACAAAAAGCAGATCACGATCACCAAGACCATCATCATGCTAGCCTGGTAACTGGTCGAGCGCGATCAACACTTAATGCGCTGCAAATGATTCGCCGCCGCTTCGAAGCATCTCAAAAAGAACTAATGACAGAGCAACTCAGCGACCAGGCGGCCGCTTAAGCTGCTGCGTCGACACAACCCGGCATCACTGAACAACGCCCCTAAACTAGCAAGAATGACAACCGCTGCGGCATCAGGACCATCCAAGTAACCTCAACTGATGGCTCCTCCCGCATCGCACAAAGCAATATAAAGTGGCGGCAATTTTGAAAATCCGCCCACTGCTTCGACCAAAGCTCTTTTTTGCACCACCTACCCAACCATTAATTCACTACAGAATGTCCGCTCACTTCGCTATAATTCGGCCTCGCTCCTAAGCCATACAAGTCGATGATGTGCGCTAGCACCTTGGCGACAGCGCTGGAAATTCAGTTGAATTCAAATTTGTCTATCAAGTATTACTATTGGTATTCCTCACCACTCGGCCAACTATTGCTGGCCGGCTGCGAAGAAGCTCTTCACTCTATTCGCTTCCCCACAAGCCGCAAAGTAGAGGTTGCCAAGCACTGGGAGCAAACCGAGCAACCATTCAGTGAAGTTTGTTGCCAGCTCAACAAATATTTCAACGGCACGCTCACTTCGTTTGACTTGCCGCTGTCGCCTGCAGGAACACCCTTTCAGCGCCAAGTCTGGAATGCCCTACTTGACATACCCTATGGCCACACATTGTCATACGCAGACATTGCACAACAAATTGATCGTCCCACCGCCACTCGCGCTGTTGGCAACGCCAATGGCCAAAACCCGATACCAATCATTATTCCTTGCCACCGTGTCATTGGACGCGATGGCAGCCTAACCGGCTTTGGCAGCGGCTTGCCAACCAAAAATTTCTTACTGCAATTGGAGAACCTGGATCAACTGGTGCTGCCCTTTTAGATCATCACAGCCAAGATGCATCTGCCGCCACGCCATGCAAATCAAATTCGCCCCCCTAAAATGCCAAAAAGCTAATGGTATTTTGATCAAAGCTGAAGACTGTATACTCTTTACAAAACCGCATCACTGCCCACCCCGGCCTTAAGGCATTGGAATATTAGCCGTGAATTTAGGCACCTGATACCCTTTTTGAACGGCCTCACGAGCGGCAATAGCGACATACCATCGCTTTACATTTTCAAACTCGTTTAAGTCGATGTTCTGCCACTCGAATCGTGAAACCCATGGCCACGCAGCCATATCAGCAATCGAATAATCCGCAGCTATATATTCACTGTCACCCAGTTGTCGATCCAGCACGCCGTAAAGTCGATGAGTTTCCTTGGCATATCGCTCTTCCGCGTAAGGTGCCACCCCAGGGTTAAATTTAACGAAGTGGTGGGTTTGCCCTGCCATCGGCCCAAGCCCACCCATTTGCCACATCAACCATTCAATGGTTTTCCAACGAGTAGCCGCATCTGTGGACAAAAATTTGCCGGTTTTTTCTGCCAGATACAGCAAGATTGCCCCTGATTCCATTAGCGAGGTGCCAGTATCATGATCAACAATCGCGGGAATTCTGTTGTTGGGGCTGATCTTTAGAAACGAAGGTTCAAATTGATCTTTATTCTTGGTGATATCAATGGAATGTGTTTTGTATTCAAGCCCGCACTCCTCGAGCATGATCGATACTTTACGTCCGTTAGGGGTGGTCCAGCTATATAGATCTATCACAAGTTATTCTCCATCGAAACGATCTCCAGTTTAACTGCATAACAAAGATCTCACTAGCAAAAAGGCGCATGGGCCTCAGTAAGACTTCAGCCACTACCAACTCCAAGCCAGTGTTTGATGCTGCGTTTTCTGGCTCCAGACCTATACCACCAGAAACGCTCAGAATATCGTGCACTACAGAACACACTGGCGAAAGGCACTGTCAGCCTCGAGCACCTGTTGTTACAATAAAAGTTGCACCCACCTGAAGCACACAACATGACAACTTTACATTTTATCCGCCACGGACAATCAACCTGGAATGCAGAAATACGCATTCAAGGCAGTTCTGACCCTGAACTTTCCGAACTGGGAATATCACAGGCAAAAGCAATCGCCAGCTCTCTGCCTGAATTTGACCGCGTCTACTCCAGTGACTTAATCAGAACCCGTCAAACAACGTCGCATATTCTTAGCGGTAAAACAGACCATGTAGATTTCCGGCCCTCTTTACGCGAAATTCACCTCGGACCATGGGAAGGCATGCTACTTTCAGACGCAACGGACAAATACCCGGAACACACCGATCACTTTAGAAATCACCCGGCAAAATTTGCGCTTGAAGGGGCAGAAACATTTCACGAACTTCAAGCCAGAGCACACAAAGCGATCAATGAAATTCTTGCCGAGTGTAATGGTGCAGATATACAGGTGCTTGTTGTGAGTCACGGTGCGCTGTTGAAGTCACTACTGATCGACTATGACGATAAACCACTTAACGACATTTGGGGGTCACCGCATATCGACAACTGCGGACACAGCATCGTTAACTATACAAATGATCAGCCTAAAATTCTGAAGTTTGCAGATCTAACCGAGTGGTAGGCGTCAGCTACACCAAAAGACAGCAGCAGGCACGGATTAGTGCCCGCTGACAAACTGCACGATCAGTATGATTGCAAGACAGGCTAACAACAGATTCAACAACAATCGGTAACGTTGTTGCGGGATCTGCTGCCCAATCTGTTGACCATACTTCAAAGCCGCAAAAGCACACACTGCCAGCGGTATCGTGCTGGCAATGAAGCCCAGGCTCAACAATCCAGCAAAGTAGAAAATAGCGATTTGAGCCAACTTCCCCAATAGAAAGCAAAGATTCATTGCTGATACCATTTCAGCACGCGCAACATCCATTGATAAAAAATAGATGAGCAGTATCGCCACCATGACGTTGGTCGTTCCCGCTGAAAAACCACCAATTAATCCAACCAACAGCAAAGCCAACAATGGGTTCGCTCTACACCAGTCATGAGGCAACAACCCGTAACGTGATATCCACAAGAACAATAAAATTAAACTGGCTAACAACAGCCTGAACGGAGATGCATCAGCAACTGTTAACACAGTAGCGCCAGCAATCGCACCAACAAGGCTTGCAACGGCCAGAAGTTTGTACTTTTTGACCGTTAAAACTACTGATGCATTGCTGTAAATGCTTGCCACATTAACCACTGACGTTGGCAACAGGGTAATTAAAATCGCCAGCTTCACATCAAGAAATATCGCAATGATGGGGGTCGCAACCATCGGAAATCCCAACCCTAACGCGCCATGCACCAAACCCGCAAACACCATGACGGGGGCAACAAATAATATTGTCTGCCAATCTACCAGCATGCTTTTCTAACCTGTATACGAGTACATTTCTTGACAACAGCTTCCATTATAAGCATTTTCAACCTTAACTATTCAAAGCACACCTGTCGCGTCCTTCAGTGATGTCGTTCGTGCTCAAAAACCTGCGTCTCCGCGCAAACTCTGATCTCTATTAAATAACTAGCCAAGACAGGCGCACCCTGTGTAGTCGCAACCTTATATTCATAAGATCATGATGTAGTAACTTTGCAAAACGAACAGAATAGGCATGCTTAACCGATACAGTAAAAAACCACAACAAACATAAGAAACGTCTCGCTTTTACACTATTTCAGGCAACTATTCTGTAACAATAGAGCGTTATTGGTTTTAGAGTTTTTCTAAAGACATATCCAATCACCCACCTCCACTAACCTACATTATCCATGAGGATTCACCACTCAGCGGCCACTCAGCGGCCACTCAGCGGCAATAGTGCAAAACAGGTCGCGTGATCGAGCAAGGTGCGTGACCCGCCACATACCGGGCACAATCAGGCGAGATGCGAAGTACTAAGCTGATATAGATTGATTTCGTCGGACGGTGAATAGACACAC
>JALZUX010000544.1 GCA_023301405.1 Granulosicoccaceae bacterium
AGATCGATCACACCTAAACTTTCTGCGCGTCCCTTGCTATATTTCTAGCCGTTCTTTTGCGTTGGTGCGAATCACTGGCATGAACCATGTCTTCAGTCATGCACCAGTCAAGCTCTATCACTTTGAGCTTGCGATGCCAGATCCAGAAGTTGAACAGCCTTTCCGACAAAAATGCACAAATCCGGTTTTGGTATATATCATCCATAGGTGCAAGCTTGTCATCGATTGCCAGTAATATCGGAAAGACAAACTCGCAGTAATCACTGAAATGATGCCAATGCGTGACAAACAAGTTATTCCAGTGCGCGTTGGGGTGTTGGGTGAAAAAAAGATGCGCCTCCCGGGCCAGCTTATTATCACTGCCTGCCATCAGCGACAGACAATCAAAAAACGGTTGTACCGGATGAGCATTACCGTACTGCTGCAGAAAACTACCGCCGGGCAGTGGATTGGATTTAGGCAACAGGATATCAGCGCCTTGCAGCTGTTCGTTAAGGAACGCAGGGTAGTCCACTTCGGCTAACTGCTGTACGAGTGCACTCTGCCCCACCAAATGGCCGGACGCATAGTTTGATACTCCACCAGCACTGTTAGTTGAATAGGGCTGGGTTGCTTGGGTGGCAAGCCAGTCAGACATCATCGATGGGATCAAATAGCGGCGATAATGACAAAACCCAACCGCTTCTGAGGGCTGGTTTTTCCAAATATAATAGAAACCCGTCAGCTCCGAAAACCGGTTATTTCGGGCAGATATATTATCACCCTTGTTATCCCGATGATCACCAAACGTGTTCGCAAGGTCACCCACCTGCAGTGTGCAGATGCTGGTACCAGCCAACTCAATCGGGCGATGTGTGGCGCAATGCACCTTTAACATGGTTAATTTGTCTTTGGGGGATCCAGACCCATTCAACCACAAACCGTACCAGTCCATAGCAAAGCTTGCCGGACAATATTCGCGATCGTCACTTACTGGCTGTCATTCAATAAGACATGAATGGCAAAATCGCTAAATTGAATTAAAAAGGTGAGCACACTTCACATTAACTACAACGCATAAAACTGTAATTTTGAACTCAGATCTGTGGAAAATAGCTCAAGTTGCCCAAGCGATCATCGTTAACAGTGATGTAGTCCTGATTTCTACAGGTCTATCACGAAACAGAGGTAATTATGGCTCAAGTCAATACTAGCGCCGGTCAGACCTTAAACCACCAACCAGGTCGAGATCACGGCCCTGCCGCAGCAGGCGTACGTTCATACTTTAAAACAATACGCGATCCTCACCGCTCCCTGCTGCTACTTCGATTTATACTGCTCAACCTGTTTGCGTTTGCAATGCTTGGTGTCGCCTACAAGCAGGGTTACGTGCACAAGGTAGTTCAAGCCGATCAGACTTATCTTTCAGTGGTTATTTTCTTCGTGTTTTTGGTGGGCCTGGTCATTTGCGCTCAGAAAACATGGATCACGAACCTGGAAATTGACGCTCTTAACAGCGTAGACGGCATTCGTTCAAAGGGCATCAGTCATCTGACAAGCAGCATGGCCGGCGACAGTACCGAAAGCCGAGCAATTCTCAGTGGGTCAGTTCGGATGCGGTTAACGCATCGTATATCGGTTGTTCGTCACTTGGGTAATACCCTGGTATTACTCGGGCTGATCGGTACTGTTCTTGGTTTCATTATAGCGCTGTCGGGCGTTGACCCGGAGAAATCATCAGACGTTAACGCAATTGCACCGATGGTCACTACGCTAATTCAAGGTATGTCTACGGCCTTGTACACAACCTTGATTGGTTCAATACTGAACGTTTGGCTAATGGCTAACTACCAGTTGTTAACGAGCGGCACAGTAAACTTGATTAGTTCTCTGCAAGAAGCGGTTGAGAAAAATGCGAGAATCTGATCTCTTTGATGAAGACACTACATCAACACTTTTCCGCGATGTTATTATGCTGGCTTTGGCAGGGTTTGTCACACTTGTCATGTTACTGCTACCGCACATCAATCCCAAGGCCGTCGCAGAGGAAGCGTCGAAATCACCGGGTAACCTGACAGTAGAGTTGCGTTGGCCGGACGATATGAACGCCGATGTAGACTTATGGGTTGAAGCACCAGGCGACAAGCCAGTGGGATACTCAAATAAAGGCGGACGGGTTTTCAACCTGCTTCGAGACGACCTTGGAGACTCAGCCGATCTGACCGGTTTGAACTATGAGTTCACTTACTCAAGAGGTGTTCCCGAAGGAGAGTATGCGGTTAATGTGCATCTATACAGAAATCCTGACGCAGTGTATCCGGTGCCGACAACGGTTGTCGTTAGTTTGAAAAAACCGGGCTACAAGTCTGCTAAGCAAATTCTTGTCAGTAAACTGGATCTCACCCATCAGGGCGAGGAATCTACTGTTTTTCGATTTAATCTTGATGACAAGGCTGACCTTGTAACAGGAAGCGTGCACAATCTGCCGAAAAAACTGCGGAACAAAAAATCATGACGGTTACCAATCACTGGTTTGTTATCGGCGCTGGCCTAGTGCTGCTGCTATCAAGTATCGCTATCTGGGCGCCACGCTCAGTTAAGATAAAAGTAACAGCGCTTTTCTGCGCCGCTATGTTCCTGCCTCTTGGTTATATCAGCCTGAACGATATTCTCAGCCGACCAAAACCAATACAACTTGAAACAGCGCATAAGCAATTGCAGGAAGTCGGTGTTCTGAGTTCATTAATGAAAGAGAACGAAGCAATCTACCTTTGGCTACAACTGCCTGACATCGCAGAGCCCCGCTCTTATAAACTTCCTTGGTCTGAAGAAACAGCAAAGCAACTACACAAGGCCAAACAAGAAGCAGAAGCATCTGGCACCAGTGTACAAATGAAAAAGCCGTTTGAAGAAACTGAAGATAACAGAGAGCCAATATTCTATGCAGCGCCACAGGCGGCACTACCGCCGAAGCAAGTACCTGACGAACAGCCTATATTATTTAAGTCAGCTGCAGTATCAGAATAGCGCTGTCACTTTAGGCCTATCTATAGGGGCGCGAAATAGCATTGGCTACGCGCTTGTTTTGGACGATCGTTAATTAAGCAACCAGGCATCGAAACTGGTGGTCTGGGCGGTAATCAA
>JALZUX010000545.1 GCA_023301405.1 Granulosicoccaceae bacterium
ATCTGACTCAAAATCTCACGCCCTCGCAACGATTCCAGTACTCAGAACGCCACCTGGGACAGCCCAATTCCCATTGCTTTTTTTTCAAATTTAACAGAAAGTTCAACAACCTTTTGTGCTAGTTCTTGTCTTAACAACGTGGCCACCAGTCCGTAAGGACTGACAGAGAAAAACAGGTGTTTTATATTGGGTAAAATAACCTGTTAAAAACGCCCGATTACACTCGCATCAGCACAGACCTAGTATAATGAAGATATTCCCAGCGAGACCATAACACCGTACAACTTACGGCATTAATGATCTCAACTGACACCAAAATCGTAAACTTGTTTTCCATCAGGAAAGTCGACCTATGTCCACCACTGCCCCACTAGACGTCAACGAATGTGTACTCCCGTTTCTACCACTGCTGTACGTGGCGTGGTCTGATGCGGTACTGACACCCACCGAGTTACGCAACATTGATGAAATCGTGCACAATCAAGGGTGCTTGCAGCCAGCCGAGCGCAAAATGCTTAATCAATGGCTTGATCCAAAAAATCCACCGTCTGCCAGTCAATTGCAAAGCTGGCTCTCGCACATGCGAAAAAATAGTGAAACTATTCGCTCAACTCAGGCGGAAAATTCGGGTTTTTCACTGGCCGAGCTTGGGCTTTCACTGGCCACGAAAAACTCACCTGATACCAGTGAATCCGTCAGAAAGGCGCTGGTTGAAATAGAGGATATAATCGGCATCCAAGGGCTCGAGGCAAGTGCAGAGATTCTGGGTAATCAGACCGCGGCTGCGGCCCAGCCAACCAGTACCGAAAGCTTCGATTCAGCAGCACTGACCACTTATCTCGATGGCACACATGCTCAGTTCCGTAAAGAAGTGCGGCAATTTCTCACCGACCCAACCCTGTCTCTTGACCGCATCCCTGAGCATAAAGACGACTACCGCGAACTGATATTCGACTGGTGTAAATTGTGCGCCGACCAAGGCTGGGGCGCATTGGCGTTTCCAGAGTTTGCCGGCGGCGAAAATGATGTTGAAAAATACTTAGCACTGTTTGAAGAACTGGGTCACCACGACTTATCTCTGACGATAAAGTTTGGCGTACAATTTGGTTTGTGGGGCGGCAGCGTCTATTGGCTGGGCACTGACAAGCATCATCAAAAATATTTAAAAGACATCGGCACGCTTGAATTACCAGGTAGCTTTGCAATGACCGAAGGTGGCCATGGCAGCAACGTTCGCGATATCGAAACCACCGCCACCTTTGACCCGCAAAATGATTGCTTCATTTTACATACCCCAAATGAACTGGCACGCAAGGAATACATTGGCAACGCCGCCGTGCATGCACAGGCAGCCAGTGTCTTTGCTCAGCTGATCACCAACGGTGAGTCACACGGCGTCCATGCTTTTGTGGTGCCTTTAAGAAGCAAAAGCGGCGAAATCCTTAAGGGCATTCGCATTGAAGACAACGGCCGCAAAATGGGACTTAACGGCGTAGACAACGGCCGCATCTGGTTTGACAACGTAGTGGTACCACGCGAAGACTTGCTTGATAAATTTGGTGCCGTTGATGCAAGCGGTAACTATACAAGCCCTATCGCCAGCCAAAGTAAACGCTTTTTCACCATGCTTGGAACGCTAGTCGGCGGGCGTGTTGGCGTACCGGCAGCTGGACTCAGCTCGGCAAAGCTTGGCCTGACCATCGCTATAAAATACGCTAACGAGCGTAAACAGTTTGGCCCAAGTGGTGGTGATGAAATAAGCATCATGGACTACAGCACCCATCAACGGCGATTAATGCCGCTGGTTGCGCGTGCCTATGCATTCCATTTCGGCCAGCGCTACAGCCTTGAGCGCTACATCAATAAATCTGAAAAAGATGACCAGGAAGTAGAATCAATTGCCGCAGGCATGAAAGCCCTGTGCACATGGTTTACCACTGAAACCCTACAGGAATGCCGCGAAGCCTGCGGTGGCAACGGTTATCTTTCGGAGAATCGCTTTGCTGACATGAAAGCAGATTCTGACATCTTCACTACTTTTGAAGGTGATAACAACGTGCTACTTCAACTGGTCGCTAAAACACGCCTGTCAGATTTCAAAAAGAGTTTTGGCAGTATGGGCTTCATGAGCACGGTAAAGTTTGTAGCCGATATTGCAAAAACGAACGTCACCGAAATGAACCCGATTGTTACCCGCTCTACCGACAAAAAACACCTGCTAAGCCGCAGCTTTTATCTTGATGCGTTTACGTTTCGTGAAGAGTACTTATTACGACTAGTCGCACAACGACTAAGCAAACGGATAAAAAGTGGCATGGATTCTTATCAGGCGTTTATCGAATGCCAGAACATGCTTGTTGATATGGCCAAGGCTTACATTGAAAGGCTGGTGCTGGAACAATTCATCCGCGGAGTTAAGGGGGCGGATGAATCAATACAACAACCACTACAGTTGATGGAACAATTATACGCGCTATCTATGATCGAACAAAACAAAGCGTGGTTCCTTGAAAATGGCTACATGGAAGGCCGCAAGACAATATACATTACTAAGCTGGTCGATGAGCTATGCCTGCAGGCAAGGCACGATAGCGCCGGATTTGTTGATGCCTTTGGTATCCCGGATGACTTAATCAAAGCCCCTATAGCAACCCAGTATCCGTATTAAGCGAACCGGGCAAAGATCATCGGGACAAAGTTTATTAGATGAATAAAAACCAGGAAAACAAGCGCGCTCTCATCGAAGGGCGCGCGGCCTTGATTGTGATTGATATACAGGCCAGTACGTTTATCAAGCAATCCAATGACGACCGCGCCATACCCCACATGGAAGACTATGATGTTCGTATGCTGCGAGCCAGAGCCGTCATCGACAAAGCCCGCGAGCGCAATATACCAGTCATTTTTATACAAGAAATTCATCGCGCCAATCTGATTGATTTCGGCCGTGAACTAGATGGCGACGAAACCATTCACTGCCTTGATAACAACCCCAACACAGATCTTGCCAAAGAGCAGATGGGTTTCCAACCAGACGATTATCACATTCAGAAACGACGGTACTCTGCTTTCTACGGCACTGACCTTGAAATATTACTTAAGGGCCTGAAAGCAGAAACACTGATACTGGTCGGTGGACTTACCGATGTATGCGTGCACTATACATTTGTAGACGGACACCAAGGTGATTACTTCTGCAGAGTGATTGAAGAGTGCGTTGCCGGCTCGAGCATTGAAGCACACAATGCGTCACTCAAAGCAATGGAATACCTGCAAACCGGGGCAATCCGACACACCGACGAAGTCATGTACGCTATGGATCAAACTACTCAGTGAAACTGTTTTAATATGGGTAACAACTAAGCGTTGCAAATGACAGGAAAAACATGACTCAGGTAATCTTCGACCCCTACCCACGTACCGCGGATCTAATTTTCACATCGCAAGATTGGTCTACGCTGCAACAGCGTTATCAAATTATACAGCCACCCACAACAAATGATCTGGCATTTTACCAAAGCCACATTGAAAATACCCAGTACATTATTGGCCAGCCCCCGCTTAACAGCGCTTTGCTAAAACAAGCCAAAAAGCTAAAAGCCATTTTTAATGTCGAAAGTAATTTTCTAGACAACATGGATTACGACATCTGCTTTGAACAGGGCATTCACGTGCTTGCGACCAGCCCGGTATTTGCCAAACCTGTAGCAGAACTGGGCCTTGGAATGGCATTGTCATTGTTGCGGGATATTCCGGCAGCAGACCAATCATTCAGAACCGGTAACGAGACTTATGGACTGGAAAGCAAT
>JALZUX010000546.1 GCA_023301405.1 Granulosicoccaceae bacterium
AATTGACATAAACAACTCTCGCTTTCGCTTTGCCAAACCCCACCTATACTCACCGGTTAATTCATTTCCACACAAGTGACAACGCAGGTGATCGAATGACGGATATCGAATTCTCAGAGTGGCCCGGCGCATGGGAGCGGCATGTGATCCGCAAGGCCAAGAACCCCCAGCTGTTCTTTCGCAGACTACCTCCTACTGAGGCTGACTTGCTCAAAGCACAATCACGTGACCAACAGGAACTGACGCAGCTTAACCAACACCTGGCCACACTGGCGGTCCAGTGCACCGAACTCACCGAGGAAAGCAACGCTGAGACGATTGCAGCCATAAAAATGGATCTGGACCGTTGCTACGATACGGCCTGTGGATTGGGCGCAGACCTGAAAGAGCAAAAAGACGCGCTATCCATGCTAAATGAAGTCATCACCAATTCAGTGCGCCGCGCACTTCAGGAAAGTGATGAACACCAACGGCTACTGCAAATTAAACAAGAATCGCTGCGCATGCGTCACCTCACCCGCCTGAGCTATCCAATTGTCTGCGACCTGTTACGAAGCATTTCACCAATACCCAACGCAGAAACCGCCGCCGCCATGCTGTGTGAGACAGACGAAGCCTTCACGGTAGCATTAGATGTTTTAGATGAGGCCAAAAGAAGGTATCTTGCAGAGGGCATACAAACTATCGAAGATCGCCTGCACGATTCGGACATCCTGTTCCGCATAGATCGAAAACAGAAAATTTTACACAAACGGCTGCTTGCCAGCCACGCCATTGAAGAGGGCGAAACCGGTTAATGACAGCAAACGCTATTGACGAGTGGACACTCAATGCCATACCGCCCGGAAGCGGAAGATACTACGCCATATTGCATGCCCACCAAAGCGCCCAACCTCGCTTGCGAGCACTTGCTACACTCACTTCAATCTGGAGCAAGTTATGCTTCAGTAATCGCGAAATAGAAGTCGCACAAAAAAAAATGGACTGGTGGCGTGAAGAACTCAACCGCGAAGCCTATCTACACCCGGTGACATGCGAACTCCAACAACTTAATGACGGCGCCATACTCAACGCTGAACTACGCACCCAGCTTTTGAATATTCACAAAGGCTATGCATCACTACTGACAGCAGGCAGTCCCGCCACCGAGCAAGCCAACCAGCAATTTCATCAGCTGACAGGCGCCACTGCTTGCGAGGTACTTTGCCACTCTGGTTTAAATTCACAAGGCGGCGAAAACGTACAAAACGTACGCCAAGCAGGCGTACTACTATCGCGCCTGCGATGCCTGAGACACATAAACAAGCACATTAATAACGGCCTGATGTGCCTACCCATGGCAGAGCTCGAAGCACGGAACATCAAACCGAATCAGTTTATTCCAGGCGCGGTACCACCTGAGGCCGCCAAATATCTGGACGATACATTGCAAACACTGAAACTAGACATAGAACAATGCCTGCAGCAACTCACCAACACGATTACAACAGCCCCCGGTACCGACGACTGCAAATCTGTTTATATTTATCTGCAACTGCAACTGCAATTGCTGCACTCCATGCAAAAAGACCCCACACACTTGTTTGAGCCGGACGTTCGCCTGGCGCCACTGCGCAACTACTGGATCGCGCTAAAAGCGGCAGCCCGATTTGATCGAGCCAGTAAAAAGATTAACGGGGCAAACTAACCCGACGCACCACAACCGGCGCTATAATGCTGTCACGCTCCCGGACAGCATTCAACATGACTCGCAAATCACCTAATATTCTATTCATCATGTACGATCAGCTGCGCTTTGACTACCTAAGCTGCGCAGGCCACAGAACTCTACACACCCCGAACTTTGATCGAGTGGCGCAAATGGGCGTTCGCTTTTCACGTTGCTATGTCCAGTCCCCGGTTTGCGGTGCCTCGCGAATGAGTTTTTATACCGGCCGTTATTGCCACAGCCACGGCGCGCAGTGGAACGGCTACCCGTTGCGAGTAGGCGAGCACACCATGGGCGATCATCTGCGAGCCGTCGGCATGGACTGCCACCTGATTGGTAAAACTCATATGCGAGCCGACAAAGAAGGCATGCAACGGCTCGGCATGTCTGAAACCGACTCCATCGGTTTACGGCAATCCGAATGTGGATTTGACAGCTACATACGCGAAGACGGCATGATCTGCGAAGGACCCGATGGTTTTTACGACAGCCGCCGCTCACCGTACAATGAATATCTAAACCAGGCAGGCTACAGCGCAAAAAATCCGTGGCACGAAAACGCCAACGCATCAATCACTGACGACGGCCAGATCGCTTCAGGCTTTTTAATGCAAAACGCAGGCATGCCCGCCAACGTTCGTGAAAAAGACTCCGAAACGCCATGGCTCACACGGCGCACGATTGATTTCATTAAAGAACAAAGCGAAGACAAACCATGGCTTGCACATGTCTCTTACATCAAGCCCCACTGGCCGTACATCGTGCCCGCCCCTTATCACAACAAGTACAACACCAGTGACATACAACCACTTCAACGTGACGATAACGAGCTTACTGATCCACACCCGGTGTACGAAGCGTTCACCAGCAATCGGATCGGCAAAGCATTCCATAAACAAGAAGTCAGAGACGTAGTCATACCAGCCTACATGGCGCTGATAAAGCAATGCGACGACCAGCTTGGCGTGCTGCTGGATTTCCTTGAAGAGTCCGGTCGCATGAACAACACCATGATTGTCCTGACGTCAGATCATGGCGACTACCTTGGCGATCACTGGATGGGTGAAAAAGATCTATTCCACGATGTCTCAGCCCGCGTACCGTTGATTATCTACGATCCATCAGCAGCCGCCGATAGCACACGCGGCACTGTCTGCGATGAACTGGTCGAAGGCATTGACTGTGCCGCCACCTTTATTGAAACAGCCGGCGGTGAAGTACCGGAACATATTGTTGAGGGAAAATCGCTACTGCCGTTTATCCATGGCACAACACCGGATAAATGGCGTGAGTTTGCCATCAGTGAATACGATTACTCTGTAACACCGGCTGGCGTAAAACTGGGGCTGGCGCCGAGAGACTGCCGCCTGTTTATGGTGGCCGACAAAAAATGGAAATTCATGCACGCGGAAGGTGGCTTTCGTCCAATGCTATTCAACCTTGAGAATGACCCGCACGAGCTCAATGACTTGGCACGAGAAGACAATCACCAGGACATCATCGACCTAATGCATGAGCGCTTAGCACAGTGGGCAAGGCGTATGTCCCAAAGGCTCACAAAATCAGAACAAGATCTTAAAGACATGCGTGGACGCTCCGCACGCAAGGGTGTATTGCTGGGCCTTTATGACGGCACTGAAGTCGATGATGAATTACTGAATAAGTATGTAGGTAAAGCAAAGTTTGACTACGTGAACGAACAACAGAAAAGCTAACAAGGGCACATGAACAGTGCAAACATACTCACACCTGTTTATTGCAGCGATTCTTAGAAAACCACTTAGCCGACGATTTCACCTGCAAACAAACAAAGGCGTTCCAGAATTTCGTGGTAGTGCTTTTTTATTCGGCGCTGTACTTCCGGACTTGCCGCTTATCATCACCACGCTGGTTTGCATGGTCATAGACAAGCTAAACGGCCTGTCCGTGCCAGACCCGGATACCGTCATCAATGGCAGCGTCACCATGCGCCTGTTCCGCGATTGGTACTTTAATAATCCGTGGGTCATTGCAGAACACAATTTGTTTCACAGCCCCACTTCATTGATCATCATGCTGGGCATCACATGGTGGTTGTATTCAAAAGGCAAGCAACGCTATACGCCATGGTGCTTTTGGTTACTAATTAGCTGTGCACTTCATACCTCCTGCGATATACTCGTTCATCACGACGATGGCCCGCTATTATTTTTTCCATTCAATTGGGACATTCGTTACTTCAGCCCGCTAAGCTATTGGGACCCATCCTACTATGGAAAGCAGTTTGTAATTTTTGAACACCTTCTTGACCTGATACTAATTGCAATATTGCTACGCCAGTTTAGTCACTGGCGTATTGCACGAAAAAAACATAGTCGTACACACTGATTAAAATTAAACTCATTGCATAGCGTTCAAGTCACGCTCGCCTGCTGCCCTTGCCTTAAGGCACATGATTAGCTTGAAAATCACTGCTTACCACTTACGCTTTAAGACGCCATCGCAATGGCGTGTGCCATATTAGCGGGGCATTTGATCGCACTGATCACCATACTGCCTACCATTGTTGCCCTGACTCATTAACGGAGATCGGCCGGCGATTGCATAAAATCTACCCACCGAGATTGCTGTTAACCTCGGTGGGTTCAGCCTATACCTAAACCCTGAAATTTCTCAACCCACAACCGAATTTAACACTTACTGTAGCTGGCCATTCCATTGTTATAACTCTTTAGATATTCACTCGACACGACAGGCTGTTTTAATAATACCCAAGCTTGCGTCTACCACCCCCCGACGCCACTCAATATCGGCTGGACAAAAGCATGCTAATAGCTCCTGTTTTGCTGCACGGTATCGACGACTTGTTCGGTCTTCAAAACGGTGAGCACAGTTCTCTTCACGTAATGCCTTTAAAACTCGAACCACATTATAGGTACCAAACTCCACCCCTACGAAGCGATAATCAAGCCCCTGTGCTTGCTGCTGACACCAAGCACCGAAAATTCCGTTCACGGGATAGGCGGTTCCGCCTGTTTCGCCCAATGCTTCAATGGCTTCGCTGCCAAATAACTGCTCAAACCACTGATACCTTTCGGTACCGGCTGGCTCATTTAATAACAATTTATATCGCCCATACTCACCAAGTCCACTATGCAGATCGATATGGAACACTTGCGACGACTGACCCAGCCATGATTCCAGATGGTTAACGACAACATTGGTTGACTCTTCAGGCCCATAACCACCAAAAAATAAACCACTCGGATACTGATATTGGCCAGACGCGATTGACTCTTTTAAAGCCGCCATCCCATGGCGCCAGATTTTCCATGCTGCTTTGAGTTTGAATACTTCAAGCTTTGAAGGCATTTTTTCTGGATTCAGGAAACTGTTGTGCAAGGCATAACCCGCAGGCGCTCCGGAGTATGTATTTTTTAACTCAGGGAAGTTTCTATTCAGGTCTACGTTACCTTCATTAAACCGTCGTGAATGGCGAAAGCCATAAGGATTTATAGCGTGCACCAACACTACTCGCAAACCATCAGCAAGTGGATCGTTGACGACACCCTTAAGCCAAGCCAGTTGCACTGCGGATCCAAAAAAACCCTCGACACCGTGAATTCCCGAGGTAACAATCAGCGTTTTTTTCGCCGTGGCAGATCCCACAATCGCGATATCTATTGTCAGTGCCGGGTCAGCTTTGCTGCACACTTGGTAGGATAAGCACTGTGCACCTGCCCTATTAGCCGCCCGCAAAAAGCGAGTTTTCGCTTGATCGTAGCTTGCTGAAAAATATCGCTCTTTCATGTTACTAACGATACTACTTCAGCCACTCCCGGTAACGGTATTGCAAGCGCCTGTGCCCGCGCGCAATCTGAACGAAGATCCATTGGCAAGCCGTCGATACCATGGCCTGACCTCTCAGTAATCATGTCAACGGTATCAATCGACCAATGCGCCAGCATAACTCGTGCAAACTGAGCTCGGCTGATTACCTCTGACCCTACTACATTCATCACACCACTGACATCAGTATGCTTACAAGCCAAAAGGCACAATGTATTTGACAGAGAATCAATCCATACCGGCTGGCGAAGCACATCATGGAATAACACCAGAGGCTCGCCACGCAGCAAACGATCTACAAAACCTTGCGTGCCGCGGTCCATTTGCTCAAGCCCGTAAATCAATGAAGTCCGAACAATCACCGCATCCGGTTTCACCGCTAGTACTGCTTGCTCGCCGAGTGCCTTGGTACGACCATAGGTATTGATGGGACTAGCAACCGCTTCATCTGCATAGGGAGCTTCAGTTCCGTTGTGCACCACATCAGTAGATACCATCACCAGCCGGCTCCCTACTCTGGCAGCAGCGGCAGCAATAGTCGCTGATGCCCTGTGATTCACCGCCTCCATTTGTGACTCGTCAGCACCAGGGTTGCTGGCAGCTGCATGGATAATGACGTCAGGGCGAATACGCTTGATCAATTGGTCAGTGGCAACGTTATCTGTGAGGTCAACTGACTCAGCCTGCACTGTTTGATGTACCGACCCACGTTGCCGGGCCACACCAATGACTTCACCAAAAGCCGCAGCAATAACCAACAACCGATGAGCCAGATAACCGCTGGCACCGGTGATTAAAATTTTGTCCATCTATCTACTCATCAAGGTCACTAACGACCCTTTGCAATGCGAATATTTCGCTAGAGTTATCGAGCCTTTCGCCAATGGTAGGTCATGGCAAATTATTACGCGGCGTCGTCAAATCCTGACGACTACATCTGTTTACTGAAAATTACATTTCACAATGGCCGTCACAGACAGCGTAATAAGTTGAAGTGAATCACAGAGTCACTGTTAACTCAATCATTGTAATCTTCATTCAATAGGGATCGAGTTCACCCTAACCACACAACCCCCGTCACAATAAACCCGCTAAATGTTAAACAAGACACATTAACTTTGGCCACACCTCACAGTATTTAACAATACTTAGACCGCGTAGCCATTTTACTATGATTTAGTTTGTCAGTTTTAATCCGAGAAAACAGTAAGGATCTTGCAACCAGCTCACTGAGCTTAAAAGCAGTTAACAAAGGAGCTTAATCATTATGCAACTGCACCGGCAAGCTGTGGACTTTTCAACGGATATTCGAATACAGTCAACTTCTCTGATCGCTCTGACCAGCCTGCTTATACTCACGCCTTTTGCACTGAACAGCCTGCTGGAAAGCCGCACGTTAATCGGTATCGTGGCACTGGGTATTGTTGCTATTCAAGCCATACATGCATGGGAAATTCAGCGCGGAAATAGCCGCCCCTGGGTTGTGCTTTTTGTGCTGACCCCGTGCATGATTACCTTTTTGGTATTATGTTTTCACACACAAGGTATCATCGCTGCTCTTTGGACTTACCCGGCAATATTGTTCTATTACTGCACAATGGCGGACCGCAAGGCTTGGCTTGCTAACGCAGCCACTCTTGCCTGCGTCACACCACAAGTCTGGGCCATACTAGAGCCCGAGCTTGCCTCCCGAGTTACTGCAACTCTTATCGCTGTTAGCGTATTGTCTGCGATAAGCGCGCGCGCGACCACCATCTATCAAAGGTCTATGGAAGACCGTGTCATCAGCGACCCTTTAACCGGACTACTCAACCGGACCGTACTAACAGCAACGCTGAACGCGGCGGTTGAACACTACCGGCGCCTAGGCACTCCGATGACCTTGCTGCTACTGGATCTCGATCATTTTAAGCAAGTGAACGATACTTACGGACACGAAGCTGGAGACAAAGTGTTAGTCGAGTTCAGTAACATCATCAAAGAATCGACTCGTCTTTCAGATAGTTGCTTCAGAATTGGCGGGGAGGAATTTCTTTGCCTTTTACACGGGGCAAATCTGGAAAGCGGCAAGCATATCGCCAACAAGATACGCCTTCAGCTTCAAAACAAAGAAATCATCCCGGGTCATGCCACCACAACCAGTATTGGTGTTGCCAGTATCTGCTCTGACGATACATGGCAGAGCTGGAACAGCCGCGCTGATAAACGCTTATACAAGGCCAAGCATTCCGGTAGGAATAAAGTCGCTTAAAAGCTGAACCAGCAGCGACTCACCGGTAAACCAGAGCATTAAATCTAAGGGTTAGTGCCAGCCGAGCTAAAAGCTTACGCACTATACTGCAGCGCAGCTCCTACCAGTTAATACGAAATTGATCAGGAAAACAGCTGAAGAACAGCCGGTAAATCTTCACGCTAACCATGCCAAATTAGCCGCAAACGGCAATCGGCTGAAACAGATGTCAAACACAAGACGCTAAATACAGAACACCGGCAACAAGTAATCCCACCATCAACCCCTGACTCAAGGCGCTACCTTTCCCGCCTGAATTTCTGCCACTAAACCTACTGAACTTACGAAACTATCAGCCAGCTTTACAGAGCTCCTGAACCAGCAACGTATGGATATAGGGCATTGTGGCTATTCAGTGCGCGCCTGCCTTGCTAATGGAAAAGGAGTTCAAGGCGACATACACGGGAATTTGAGCACGAATGACACCGCTCACGAATTCCGAATGGCGATGACCAACACCCTAGCTTTCGGCATCCCGGTGCACACCGTACAAAACAATTGTATGGTCTTTTAGTTCGTAGCCCAGTTCGTCAGCTATTTCACGCAGTCGCTCTTCGAGCTTTTGGTCTTTGAACTCTGCCATCAGGCCGCTTTTGATACAAATAATGTGATCGTGACTATCGCCGGTATCGAGCTCAAAAAGCGCTTGACCACCATCAAAATGATGCCGGGTAACCAGTCCTGCCGTTTCAAACTGAGTGAGCACACGGTACACAGTTGCCAGCCCGATTTCAGTGTCTTCGGACAATAGCGCCTTGTAGACGTCTTCAGCACTCATGTGGTGCTGCTCGGTAGTCTCGAGGATTTCCAGTATTTTAAGGCGCGGTAAAGTTACCTTAAGACCCGCGCGTTTTAGATCTGCCGTTGGGCTGAGCGGAGATCTGTCGAGAAGCTTGCTCAATAGCTATCCAGTAAAGATTACGAATACTCCAATTATACACCAAGGTTGGCCGCCGCCAACAGACCCTTGAGCACAATTTCGACACTCAGCGGCCAATGGCAACACTAAATGTTACTATTCCTGAATCAGTTAGTACCGCCAAACTGATGCAAAGGGGACCCTGAACACCATAATGCCTTTGAGATCGTTGCAAACAAAACAACCAAATACAGTATTGAGTAAAAAGCCAAACAGCAGCAGAAGCTCTTTCTCGTCATTTCGCGACCACAGCATCTATGAGCCGCTTACTAAGCGCTTGATCGAAAAAAACGCAAACAAGCTAGCCGACAAACCGCTGCGACAAATTTGACATAGACAACGGCCGAGCTTGAACTTTACTATATGACGGGTTTCAGGCTACAACTATATCACTGAGATCAATCCCGATCTGGACGGCATAACCAGCCTTACGAATCCACGACTTACCAGAAGTCATCATCAAAGAGTACACAGCGTGCCAAGTGACCTTATCAGCCAATACGTTCCACAAACCGATGCTCTGAAAGGTAAAACCATCCTGATCACAGGTGCCGCGGGGGGACTAGGCAGTAGCATTGCACGCAGCGCATCAACAGTAGGCTGCGACCTAATACTTCTGGATCACAACGAGCGCGGCCTAAATAAGCTTCACGACGAACTGGAAGAACTTACCGGAAACCAGCCAGGTCTTTATCCTTTGGATCTAACCGGGGCCAACATCGACGATTACAGCCGATTGGCCGATACGATCGAAGAAACTTTCGGCAAACTGGATGGACTAGTCCATTGCGCGGCCAATCTGGGACAGATCACTCCCGTCGCCTGCATTGATGCAAAGCTATGGCAAAAAACATTCACCGTGAACCTGCACGGCCCCATGTTATTAACGCAAGCTGTTATGCCGCTGATGAGATCCACCGGCAGCGCCAGAATAGTTTTTACACTTGATGACAAAAGAAAAGCGTATTGGGGGGCTTACTCGATCAGCAAAACAGCGGTAGAAGGCTTGGTCCACACACTATCCGATGAACTGGATGCCGATCGCGATACCAACAACGACATGCTGATCACCTGCAACGGAATTGATCCGGGTAAAATGCGAACTTCGCTTCGTAGCTCAGCATTCCCAGGAGAAGACCCATCAACGCTGCCCGACCCTGCAGATAAAATAAGCGCATTTCTCTATTTGCTGAGCAAGGAGTCTTCCGAGGTTAACGGACAGATATTCAGCCTGGATAGCTGATCTATGATGCCAAAATTACGAATTCATGTGCTCTTTATGGGCGTTAAAAGCTGCCATTAGATAATCAACCATAGACCAGATCGTCAAAACAGCAGCAATATACAACGCCACTATCCCCATTTGGTAAATTGGTAGACCTAAAAGATCTTGCTTATATAAAAGCATAGCCAAAGCGGTTATCTGCATCGTGGTTTTCACCTTGCCAAGATAACTCACGGCAACTTTAGCCCGCGAACCGAGATTCGCCATCCACTCCCGCAGTGCTGATATTGTGATTTCGCGACCAATAATAATGACAGCCGGAATAGTCAGCCACCAAGCCATCCCATCCTCAACCAACAGAATCAGCACAGTCGCCACCATTAGCTTGTCTGCCACCGGGTCAAGAAATGCACCGAAGTCGGATTCAATCTTCCACTTTCGCGCCAGGTACCCGTCAAACCAGTCGGTGATTGCAGCGATTAGGAAAACCGCACAACACAACGGGCGAACCCACTCACCGGGCAGATAGAAAATGGCTAAAATTACTGGCAGAAGTAGTATTCGCGCCAGCGTCAGCATATTAGGGATATTTAGATTCATTGCAATAAGTGGCTAGCGTTGTCCGCTTTGTTCATGAAAAAAATCATACACAAGTTGCGCAAGCTGCAGACTAATTCCAGGAACCCCTGAAATATCCTCGACACTTGCATTTTGCAAAGCTTTTAACCCACCAAAGTGAGTGAGCAATGCTCTTCTTCGTTTTGGCCCTAAACCCGGCAAATCTTCTAACACCGATTTACGTCTTGCTTTGCCACGTGATGCACGATGGCCTGCAACTGCATATCGATGAGCTTCATCCCGAATCTGTTGAATAAGGTGTAGCGCCGGAGAGTCATGTTTCATGTGTATTTCCGTGCCAGTTCGACACAGAAGCAATGACTCTTCGCCAGGTCTGCGCTCAGGCCCTTTTGCAACCCCGACCACATATATTTCATCTAGCTGCAGATCTTTCATGACCTCTTGGGCGATACCAACTTGCCCCTTGCCACCATCAATAAAAAGCACTTCAGGGATCCGCTGATTTTCTTTTAGCAACCGAGTATACCTGCGTGTGAGCGCTTGCCTCATGGCAGCATAGTCATCACCGGGAGTTATATCCTTTATTTGAAAACGACGATATTCGGCTTTTATCGGCCCCTCCACGCCAAAGACGACACAAGAGGCCGTTGTGGCTTCACCACTCAGGTGACTGATATCAAAGCACTCCATCCGCTGTGGCAAGTCATCAAGATTCAATAGTTGCCGCAGTTTGTCCTGCCTCTCAGCCATACCACTACGTGATGCCAGCCGAGCATCAAGCGCTAATTTCGCGTTTTCCAATGCATTATCAATCCAGCGTCGCTGATCTCCACGAACGTTGGTGACTATTTCCACACCAAAGCCCGCGCGCAAGCCCAGTGCCTCCTTGATTAACTCTACTCCGTCTATTTCACAATGTGTAACCACCCGGCGAGGCACTTCATGCTGCAGATAAAACTGCTGAACAAAACCGGTGACGACTTCTTCAAGCGTTGACTCGGCAGGAGTTGACGGAAAAAAGGCCTTATTACCAAGGTTTACTCCATTTCGAACAAAAAAGATCTGAATACAGCAATGCCCAGCACTCTGATAGCAGGCAACTATATCAATGTCTCCTCGCCCGTTTTCAACATACTGTGACTGATTAACCGCCTTTAAATTTTTAATCTGATCACGCAGCCTGGCGGCTTGCTCAAACTCTAGACTTGCCGCCGCGACTTCCATGTCTGATACCAAACTCTCTACGACTTCATTTGTTCTGCCTTCCAGCACTTTTATAGTCATATCAACGTCTTGTCGATAGGCTGCCTCGTCAATCAAGCCAACACAGGGCCCGGTACAGCGATTAATTTGATATTGAAGACACGGCCGCGAACGATTTTTAAAATACGAATCTTCGCATTGCCTGACCTTAAAAAGCTTTTGAATATAGCGCAGTGTTTTCTTGACAGCCCCGGCATGCGGATAGGGCCCAATGTACTTTCCGGTTTGTTTTCGCCCGCCTCGCCGGTAAGAAATTCTAGGGTATGCTTCCTGAGTTGAGATAAACAAAAAAGGATAGCTTTTATCATCACGCAACAAAATGTTGTAACGCGGGCGCTTTTCTTTGATTAAGTTATTTTCGAGTAACAACGCCTCGATTTCGTTGCTGGTTACGGTTAAATCAACACCGTTGATTTGCGCCACCATCACGCGAGTTTTTACCGAACCAGGATCTTTTTGAAAATAGCTCGAAACACGTTTTTTCAGGTTTGCCGCTTTACCAACGTAGATGGTTTCCCCTGCTTCGTTCAACATTTGGTACACACCGGGCCGGTGTGTCACAGTCTTCAGAAATGAAGCTGAATCAAATTCAACAACCGCGCTTTCCTCGACCATGCCGACGTCGTGTTGATCAGGCTTATCTCCGCCATCTGGCGATGCATTTGCAGCATCGCTACTCGCTACATCATCGATTGATTCACCCATACCTGAATTGCTAGAAGTTGCCATACGGATTTTAGTGTACTGCAACAGAAGCCTTCGTCAAGACACACTAAGTTTCAACCGCAAATATTGTGAATATCACTGACTGAAACCAAACTAGTATCAACCTATTCCCATGACTCCAAAAGCTATCGCCAACTTAACTAGCTCTGCGGTATTTTCTACCTTCAGTTTTTCAAAAGCACGGCGTTTATAAGTACTGACCGTTTTCGCGTTCAGTACCAGAGAATCTCCGGCGTCACTAGTTTTATAGCCCTGCATCAACAGCAATACCACTTGCAATTCACGCTGAGACAGACGATCGAATGGGTTTTCATCATCGGTGCTATTTAAACCCGCCATGCCTGCATGATCTATTAAATCAGGGGACACATAAAACACCCCACGGTTAGCAGAATCAATGGCATTGACGATTTCTTCTGTCGCCGAAGACTTAGTCATGTAGCCACACACCCCGGACTTCAATACAGCCTTTGGAACGGGCCCTTCGTTGCGACCAGTAAGAATAATTATTTTAAGAGTGGAATCCAGCTGTAACAACCGCAGAGCCGCGGTTAATCCATCAATTCCCGGGAGCATAAGATCCAT
>JALZUX010000547.1 GCA_023301405.1 Granulosicoccaceae bacterium
CATTAATCCGTTTAAAGGCCCATTGAAAAGTGGCTCCCGCGGAAGGCGACATCTAACACTGACGCCTATATAAACATCAAACATAACAGCCCGGGCCGGGCCGGCCCTTACCTCCCAACAGCATAAGCCTGCATCAACCGCGGCGTAGCCGCAGCCCTTAACAACCCATCGCTATCGCGCCTTGCAGCAGTTAGCCGCCCAATACTCCATGGCTCTGCCACGGTAACATCGTGCCCCATCGACCTTAGTTCTGCTATTACACTTGCACCCATTGATTGCTCTACCATGATATGTCCGGGTTGGCGGGTACGTGGATAAAACGAACTGGGAAAATGCGTAGTATGAAATAGTGGTTGATCGATAACTTCTTGTAAATTGCGTTTGCCATGAATATAGCGCAACAAGAATATGAGCTGCCATTGATCTTGCTGATCACCACCGGGAGTACCAAAAGCCATGCGACTGCCATCTTCA
The DNA here is from genome assembly GCA_023301405.1 of Granulosicoccaceae bacterium. Classification (GTDB taxonomy): domain Bacteria; phylum Pseudomonadota; class Gammaproteobacteria; order Granulosicoccales; family Granulosicoccaceae. Next base: position 475 of record JALZUX010000547.1, read on the forward strand.
TGAACAGCAATAGATGGTGTTAGTGTGGTGCGGGGGCGGCTACCAGGTACTAATGACGCTGGCAAGCCTGGCTCTAGCCAGTACATTTGTGCTCGCGTGTTAAGGCAAAAACCTAACCCGGGTATTGTTGGTGATGATTGCAACCAACCACCCGATGGCGTAACTGACACCATGTTGCCATGCCGGTCTATTACATCGATGTGTACGGTATCACCCGGCTTTTCACTTAAGTGTGCCATTGTGGGTTCGTAAACCGCTTCGGTTGATACACCTATAGCAGTCAGCAGTTCCATTGTTTGTTGATGCTGCGTGTTAAAACCCGGTACCACGCCTGCACGCAATTCTGCACTTGCTGTTGCGGTCATTAATTTTCTACGCTGATGATTGTAAGCGTCAGACAATAAATGCTGTAGTGGCACTTTACTAAATACAGGATCACCGTAATACACTTCACGGTCTGCATAGGCGAGCTTCATGGCTTCGACAGCATGATGCACGAAGTCAGCGCCGCAAAGATCCATTGCGCCAACATCAATACCTTTTAACAAAGATAAAGACTGAAGCAACACTGGCCCCTGCCCCCAACTGTCAGTTTTGGAAATTTCCCAACCTTGATATTCAGTGGTTGCCGGTGCTTCGACGGTGGCACTCCACTGAGCCATATCGTCAGCATTCAGGACTGCCTTGTGACAATCTCCACTACTATCCATAACTTCCGCTGTAGCAAGGTAGTTAGCAATTTTTTCAGCAACAAAGCCTTTGTAAAATGCATCGCGTGCCAACTGAATTTGCTCTTGGCGGTCTTGCTTGACAGACGCCTCTTTTAAAATACGCTTTAATGTTTCTGCTAGTACGGGGTTACGCACCAGAGAGTACGCTTCAGGTAGCACACCATTTGGCACCCAGGTTTCATAAGAGGTTGGCCAGTGTGATTTAAAAAAACCAGACATCTCTGCAATGGTCGCTGCTACTCGTGGCAAAACAGGGTGCCCGTTTTGGGCATAGGAAATGGCCGGACTCAACACCTCTTCAAGCGTCATTGAGCCGTAATCACGCAGCATCAACATCCAACCATCAAATGCTCCCGGTATCACAGTGGCCAGCAATCCATCACCAGGAATAAGATCAAGACCTTCAGAACGATAGTGCTCGACACTTGCATTTACAGGCGCTGTGCCCTGCCCGCAAATGACTTCAACAACACCTGTTTCAGCGCTGTAAACCAGCGCCGGCATGTCTCCACCTATGCCATTCAAGTGAGGTTCGACAACCTGTAGAACAAAGCCTGTCGCAACGGCGGCATCAAAAGCATTGCCCCCTTTTTCCAGAATACTCATACCAACCGCTGTGGCGATCCAGTGAGTTGATGTGACTACCCCGTACGTCCCTAGGATTTCCGGTCGAGTTGTAAACACTGACATAAATTTTTCTCTGAGCTCTGTAGCGGTAGCTTGATCAGCCCAACCTAGTAACGAAATTGATACAACTAGTATAATTATGAAACATCATAAAGTGATCCGATAACTTCCCAAGGGAGCGTGCCTCTGACTCCCAATAAAGTGCATCACCAAAATTTTACATAAACCCACAATCAAAGCAGACACAGTGCAAAAAACACTAGTAAACTTTTAGCAAAGGCATTCACGCCGTTATACACTCAGTCTGTCTGCAACTACTGTTACATTTTTAGTACATGAGCACTTTTACTTGTTCATGTTGCACTATCACATTCATTTGTAATATTACATGCACTTTATAACTGATTAACAATCCCTGCGAATCTGGTGAGGTAACATCTCAGCTTATCCGTAACGGCAAGTCATCGTTACTTACTATTCAATTCCCGGGATGGGAACTTAATAACTATAACCATCTAATTAGTGTTTGATTTTTGAAACACTTGGAGTCATAAATGAAACGCTCTATATTGTCTAACTCAAAGAAACGCTCACTATCAGTGGCAGTTGCTTTAGCCTTCACCCTCTCTGCATGTGGCGGAGATCAATTTGGCGGGACAAATAATGGTCAAGCCAATACCGGCACCGGTGTTATTGGTGACGGCGCAGCCACTTCAATTCTACTACTTGGTGGCCTTGTTGGTCTTGGAGCAGTCTTAAGCGACAGCGATGATGACTCTGGCGTAATCGTGACAAGCGCCGGCGGAGGCGCGAACGATGGAAGTGGAGATGACGCTAGCACCGACGATGATTCAGTCAACGATGACGACTCTGACTCCGACGGCGACGCCAACGGCGATTCTGACAGCGATGCCGACACTAACTCCATCGATGGTTCTGACACCACTGGCGATACTGACTCCAGCGATGATTCCGGCACCACTGGCGACACTGACTCCAGCGATGATTCCGGCACCACTGGCGACACT